>JAHDCB010000185.1 GCA_020630035.1 Gammaproteobacteria bacterium | reverse complement strand
TGGTATTGCCTGAAGCAACCAAGCGAACAGTGCAGGTGACATTGAACCAGGCAAAGGGATCAGACCTGGATTTTGAACTGATCAGTTTTGATGACACTGAACAGTTGATGACACATGCGACAGGAGGTCTGCTGAGTAGCCCGGCAGATAATGCGGGTACGTCTGTGATGAATCTGGGTGACTGGCAGCAACAATGTCAGACTGAATTATCAGCCGATCTCTGGTATCAGTCAGCTGCTGAACAACAGATTATGCTGGGGCCCTGTTTTCGCTGGATATCTCGTGTCTGGACGGGTGCCGGGCGCAGATTAGCGAAACTGACCTGCCCACAGATGATTGGCAGTCTACGCGGCTATGTGCTACATCCGGCTTTGTTGGACTCGTGTCTGCAGGCAGCGGCCTTACCGGTACCTGCCTCGGACGAAACCATGTTGCCGTTTGCATTCAGGCGCATTCAGGTGCATCAACGGGCTACCGGAACAGACTGGTGGTGTGCCAGTGAACAGAAAACAGCCCGTAGCTGGGACATTTATCTGTTCGATGACCGTGGCCAGGTATTGATTGAATTACATGATTTCGAGGTTCGGCCTGCACAGAGAGAGGCCTTGCGGTCAGCCCCGGCATGGCAGGACTGGTTGTATGAGGTGCACTGGCAGCAGCAGCCACGTTCTGGTCATGTCCCCACCTGGCTGCCTGCGGTCACGACACTGGGCCAGACGCTGGTCACTTCTGGTGCTGCCTGGTCAGATGCGCCAGAGGTACAACAACAGGCTGTTGCGATACGCCAGTTGGAAGGCCTGTGTGTGGATTATGTCCTGGCAGCGTTTGCTGAAGCCGGGGTGAATCTGGTTGCTGGTGACACCTGGCAGGGTACTCAGGTGGCTCAGCAGATGGGCGTTATACCGCTGTATCGGCAACTTCTGGAACGATTGTCAGGCTTGCTGGCTGAGGCGGGTATTCTGCAACTGGACGGTGATATCTGGAAGGTATTGACGACGCCGGAGCTGCGATCGCCCGAAGATGAGCGGCAGCGCTTACAAAATGTGTATGGCAGCCTGATTGAGTCACAACTGAATTTACTCGTACCTTGCGCTGAACAGTTAGGTGCCGTCCTGCGTGGCGCGCAGGAACCGCTGGAGCTGTTGTTTCCGGATGGTGATACCACACGGGTCAACCGTACCTATCAGGGTTCACCTGTGACCGATATGCTGAATCGTGTGGTGCGTGAAGCGGTTGCACAGGCATTAGCAGAACGACCTGCCGGGCAGGGCATCCGTATTCTGGAGATCGGGGCAGGTACTGGCGGCACGACAGCAGGTGTGCTGCCCTTATTGCCATCCGATCAGACAGAGTATGTGTTTACCGATCTTGGTGCTGGATTTTTCACTGCCGCACGCGAAAAGTTTGCGGATTATCCGTTTATACGCTATCAGAAACTGGATATTGAACAGTCCCCGGCTGAGCAGGGTCTTGCCTTATCCGGCTACGATATTGTCATTGCCGCGAATGTCTTACATGCCACCCGGGATTTATCCGTCACGCTGACACATGTTCAGCAGGTGTTACAGCCCAACGGGATATTGTTATTGCTGGAAGGAACCCAGGCTCAGGGCTGGGTCGATCTGACGTTTGGTCTGACTGAGGGTTGGTGGCGTTTTACCGATCAGCGCCAGGCGCATCCGTTGCTCAGCGTGGATGCCTGGGAAGCACTGTTGTTGCAGAACGGGTTTGCTGCGGCAACCCATACACTGGATCAGGCATCTGCTCAGAATGTGCTGCTGGCGCAGGTGGGTACTGCTGACAGGCCGGAACTGAACACCGGGCGGACCTGGTTATTACTGGCTGATCAGCAGGGCCTGGGTGCGGCTCTGGCGACGCAACTGGCGCAGCGTGGCGAACAGTCGGTGCTGGTCTGGCCCGGTGATGCCTGGGCACCGCCGGAAGATTCGGGACAGGCGATACGGACCTGTCGGATCCGGCCGGATCAACCTGAAGATTATGCACAATTACTGACAGTGCTGCCTCAGATTCATGGTGTGGTACAACTATGGGCGTTGGATAGCCCGGTGGAACCTGACAGCCAGGCGTTGCAGACCGGACTCCGGGACATCTGCACCAGTACCCTGCATCTGGTCCAGTCGCTTTTACAATATCGTGTTGAACAGCCTGATTTATGGCTGGTGACCTGCGATACACAGGCGGTTGTCCCGGGCGACAGGGTCCGGGGAGTCGCCCAGGCACCATTATGGGGCCTGAGTCGGACTCTGGTGTTGGAGCATCCGGAGAGTCATTGTCAATGTGTTGATCTGGCCGGTGATCTGCCTGTGGCAGAACAGGCTGCTGCACTCTCAGCCGTATTAACCAGCCCTCGCCCGGTACCGGCAGATCAGCTGCATGTCCCGCAGAAAGACCAGATTGCCTTACGCAACCACACCCCGTATGTGGCACGTCTGGCCCGGCATACCCTGATTGAACCGTCTGCTGATGCGTTCACAGTACGTGCCGATGCGACCTATCTGATTACAGGGGGTCTGGGAGCCCTGGGGCTACAGGTAGCGCGCTGGCTGGTGGATCAGGGTGCCCGTCATCTGTTGTTATTAAGCCGTCGCTCTTCAGCATCCTCTGTGCAGG
>JAHDCB010000184.1 GCA_020630035.1 Gammaproteobacteria bacterium | reverse complement strand
TTAAATCAAGCTGTTGGCGTGACCAGATGGAAAAGGTCAGGCTGGTATCGTAAACACGTCCGTCCCGTGTCCGACTCTGGTATTGCATTATAGTAGGGATATTGGATAGTCCTCCTCCGGAGAACGTCAGGTAATAGCCATCATCTGCCTGGTTATCTGCGGTAAAGTCCTGTAGCTTACCAGCAGCAAGATACAGGTGACTCGCAGCCCAGGCTTCTGCTGCATCCTGTTCCAGGTATAACCGATAACGTTGTTCTGGCTGGATGGTAAAGTACAAATCTCCCGCTACCGTCGTGTCTGGTGCCTGAGGAGATGCAATATCCTGACCTGCTTCATTCACAGCAACCAGTCGCCACTCCATAGAACCGGCACCAGCTGACAGTTTGTCGTAGGCATAAGACCGAACACGCTGATACTGCACGTCCTGCCCGGCAGGTAAGGGGTAGTAAGTGCCTGTTAGTGGTGACCCTGCTGTGCTGGTATGCAATTGTTGGTATGTCTGATGATCCCCTGCCTCATGGAACATCTCGGATAGATATAAAGAACTCAGGATCGGCCAGTATCGTACAAGCTGAAAATTTCTATGATCCATCACCTTATCCGGAAGCTCACCTAACCTTTCTGATAGGGGTTCTTCTCCCATCATCCGGACTAACTCCTGGCCTATCTCCGGCAACATTGCCCAGTTACGTGGTATCAAAGCTTCTCTCTGATCTGCCGGAAACCCATCCTGCACCAGATGAATAAGTTGCTTAAAGGGTATCTTCACGAGATTTTTGCCGCGAAACGCTGCCAACACCCGGTTCTGTGAAGCATAAGACGGATAAAGCAACCGCAACCAGAAGGAATTCTGATAGGGGAGGGTCAACTCGTACCAACTTTCTATGGCATTCTGCATACTATGAGCTTCGCTCATCAGATTACGATGCTTTCTGGAGTGCTCAAAGATATTCGCTACATTGGAATCCGGCAGCGGTGCCAGGTTGTACTGTAAATGCACTGACAAAAAGGCCAAGTCCCCAATGTCGACCTCTGCCATATCATGCGGATATTGTTCCTGCTGCGTTACCAGCCATTGCCGGAGCGCATTTTCGTCAACTGTGCAACGATAACGGCCTAGCACTCTTGTATTACGCTTTACCGGTGTGGTGTAGGTCAGCCGCAACGGCTCCACTGCAGCCACCGTTGCCGGAATCTCCAGTTGCAACGCACATTGCGTCGGCTCTATCGCCAGCTCTTCGTGCACACGTACTGTAAAATCAAAAACACCTTGCTGGTTAACCAGGCGCCAGACCCGGTAACCCATCTCATCACTAGGCCATAAGGTGTCTCTGTGATCGACTTTGTGGTCAATTGCAAAACCACGTGCCTGCTGGTTGACCTGCACCATATTAGATAAAACGTGTTGTCTGGTCACATGTCTCGCAGGCAAAACTGCAAATTTTTGCTGCCGACGTGGAATCAGGTCAGTTTCTCTGCCAAAGGTGACAGGCACTTGCCAGATTTCCAGCTCCGTATTCCACTGCATGGTCTGCGGGTCACCCAGAATACAATAGGGTCTAGCACTATCATAATAACCATAGATGTAGGTCCCTCTATGGGGCAACTCGACACGACAGACGGACCAGCCGTCAGGGTGTGCTACCAGGCGCGCGGCTTTGGCAACATTTGCGCTGAACTGATGACGGCTTAATGGTTCCAGCCGCATAGCCTGCATACCCTGATGTTTTTCCGGATCAAAGTCTTCCCAGGGCCTGCCCCCCCAGGTTAAGTGATTTGACCACCTGAATTTCATGCGTGATGCCGCGCCATCACTCCTAACATCATAACGCACAGTACCTGGTTCTGGCGGATCGTAACGTTCTCGCGGATCGACAGGCCCGTTCTCTACGTGATAAGACATGTAGACTTCTGTGTAAGTGTGCTGCTTTGCCTGTGTCAGCACCCGGTATTTATTGTGTTTCTGAGTCCCTACCAGCTGGCGCTCCAGAGACCGCAGGTTAGCAAGGATGTGTTGCCGATTGACTGCGGTGTCCGTACCGATCAGCGTAGTGGGATCCAGGGTAGTGGCATGAACAGCTGGCTGCAGAAAGACCAGAGTGGATAAGAAACTCAGGAGGAGCACTGAACGACGCAGGGATAGGATCTTCAACATGACAGGTCTCACTTATTTATTGTCTGACGAGTTTGATATAAGCTCGCAACTTTTTCTCTGTTGAACGGACATTATTGCAGCCAGCCTGACTGGCATTAGGGCGATTTTTACCATGCCAGATTGATCCATGTCAAGAGTTCTTCGCGGTTAATCCAGGGCTATCTCATTTAAATAGTGTGTAAAATCAGATAGATAAATAACCGGTTTTTTTATCTATTCTGGCAAATCTTGGCTAACTTACGAAGACAAGAATAAAATTTTGATTTGTAAATATTTTTCAGGATATTTTCCTTATCTACTGTCATGAAATGGAAAAAACTCCTAATTTAAATGAGGTGACCCTGGCGGTTAATCATGGTTTCGCTGTGGGTGCGATTCAAACTGATGCGATGATTTGCTACCACAGGTTTCTGGCAAGCGTTATTCTGATCTGCTCCCCGAGGGTCGCCAGAATGTAGTGGTCAAGTATTTTCGTACCACTTGAGGGGGTGAGAGCTGGTTTACGCA
>JAHDCB010000183.1 GCA_020630035.1 Gammaproteobacteria bacterium | reverse complement strand
GGCTCTACTATTCTGAAATCGCACGGGTGACACCGGTTGAACAGGTCGCAGAAATCACCGGCGCCAGTCAGTTTTTTACTTATCTCGGCCTTTTATCCGGTCCTATGTTGTTTGCATTGTTGCTGGTGATAACGGATAGCTTTCGGGTTGCGCTGCTTGCGTTTGCGGTGATGATCACGCTGGCCGGTTTGTCTCTCGCCGGTGTTTTGTCCATTAATCGATCGACCAGTACTACTTAATGCACTCAGTAGGCGAAAGTGTAGCGCACACCCTTAAACCTTTTATCAAAGCTCGCGTTGACTGTGCACGTAACGATGCCCGACGTGTGAGTCCGGGTCGCTTCGGTATTGCCTTCGCGTGCGCGCCGGACGTTGCATTTATATGAAACTTGTCTGTGCTGGCGCTGAAGTAGATGTACTATCCGACGATGCAAACCGGCACACCCACCAATAAACGATCAGTTGCGGGCATACTCTGGCTGCTGGGCGGCTTTGTATTGCTGGTATTGAGTGATGCAAGTGCCAAGTGGCTGACTGAAAGTCACGGTGTGATGCAGGTGGTTTGTCTGCGTGCCACTGTAATGGTGAGTTGTCTGGGGGCCTTTCTGGCGTTGAGTGGTCGCGGCGAGGTGCTGCGCCCGGGTGATGTGAAAATGCAGCTGACACGCGGTTCGTTCGCCTGTTGCTCACAATATCTGTTTATATTCGGCTTAAGCTATGTGCAACTGGCCGAGGCGGCCGCTGCGGCCTATCTCGGACCGGTGATCATGACGGCACTGGCGCCGGTGCTGTTGGGTGAGCGTGTTGGTATCCATCGCTGGAGCGCGGTACTGCTCGGCTTTGTCGGTATGATAATCATGCTGCGGCCGTCAACAGACCAGATGGCCTGGGCCATGTTGCTGCCGGCCTGCGCTGCCGTGTTTGGTGCGTTGCGTGATATTGTCACAAGAAAGATGCGAGGCAGCGGGCACCCGGTGACGGTGCTTTTGTATAGCAACCTTATTATTGCCATGGTGGGCATGCCGTTTTTGCTGCTCTCGTGGCAGCCGTTCAGTCTGTCCCAGTTGGGTATACTGGTGTTATCTTCCGCGTTAATCGGCACTGCCCATCTAATGCATATTCAGGCGTTCCGGCTTGAAGAAGCATCGGTGCTGGCACCCTTTCGTTATTCCGGCATTATCTGGGGCGTGCTGTTTGGTTTTTTGATTTGGGGTGATTTGCCTGATCGCTGGGTGATTGCGGGTGCTGTTGTGGTCATTGGCAGCGGTTTGTATATTTACTGGCGGGAGCAGCGTCGCGCAGTAACAGCATAGTGCAGAGCCATTGACAGCGTAATTACTGCTTTACCTGCCCTTAGCTACCTTTACTTAGCCGCCTTTACTTAGCCGCCTGTGGATGCCAATACCCCGGCTGCGCGTGTCAGGGTGTTGCGTGCCCCGGGCAGCATACGACCTCGATTGATGTAACCGTGCGTGACGCCAGGTTCAATCCAGCTGGTCACCTCGACGCCAGCAGCCAGCATTCGCTGTGCAATTGCTTCATTTTCACTTCTCAATACATCTATTTCTGCAGCAGCGACCACCGTTGGTGGCATGCCTTTCAGGTCAGCGTTCAGTGGTATGACCAGCGGGTCGGATCGGCGAAGGTTTTTTGGATCGTAGTTTTGAAACAACATTTCCATTCGTGCTCGAGTCATGCCCGGTCCGTCAGGGTATTCGGTGTAGCTTTGAACGCTCATGTCATCATCAAACACACCATAAAAAAGCACCAGCGCTGTGAATGTGTTCAATGGCAGGCTGAGTGCAGTCGTCAGCGCGAGGTTGGCACCGGCAGATGCACCGCCGATGGCGATGTCCTGTCGGTTCAGGTGTTGTGTGAGTGCGGTGGGTGCACTACCGGATTGCAGCCATTGTATTGCTGCGATGCAGTCTGACAGTGCAGCCGGGTACGGGTGTGCGGGGGCAAAGCGATAGCTGATGCTCAGCACATGTCTGCCGGACTGAGCCGCCAGCGCGCGGGCCGCCGACTCGTTGAGTTCGATGCTGCCGCCAATCCAGCCGCCACCGTGGATGTAAACAAGTACCGGACGACAGTCTTGTGTAGCGCGGTAGAATCGCAGCCGTTGCTGCTGATTGTCAGCGCCCGGGAAGTAGAAATCTTCGATAGCGTGCATGTGGGCAGCATCCTGCATCCAGAATTGCTCTGCCTCAGACTGTGGCAGTGCGGCCAGCCGGGCTTCCTCGGCAAGCACTTCTTCCATGCCTTGTGCCAGTGTTACACGGGTGGTCATTGTGCTGCTCCTGGTGTCACGGTGAATGTTCGGCACTTCGGTTATCGCCTGTGCTGATATAAACCGTCGCCTGTGTGAAGCGTATAGTGCCAGTGTCAATACACACAAGACTACCACTGACTCTATGCATTAACCTGACTTTGGCCAACGTGTCTTTGTCTGCGGCATAATGGTGTCAATGAAGAAGAAAGTGCATCACCTTAAAATGTGCTCACCTGGAACACGAAGTCTATGAACCAACACACCGCCGACTCGGATTCGATATCACTGGCCGACCACGGGTACTTTTACGTGGGTGCAGAATACACTGAAGCAGATGGCAAAACGTTTTCTCACAACGGTATGTATGTAGAGAGGTTTGTGCCACTGGATCAAACGTGTGCCGGTGGTCATGTTTCATGGTGCA
>JAHDCB010000182.1 GCA_020630035.1 Gammaproteobacteria bacterium | reverse complement strand
CAGGAGAGGTGTCCGAGTGGTTTAAGGAGCACGCCTGGAAAGCGTGTATAGGCGAAAGTCTATCGAGGGTTCGAATCCCTCTCTCTCCGCCAGTTCAGGAAGCAGCAGATGTCGGTACACAGTTTGCAGAATACCTTTCTGGTTGCCATGCCGGCACTGCATGATACGGTATTTACCCGCGCAGTGATCTATGTGTGTACCCACACCGAGCATGGTGCGCTGGGCGTAGTGGTCAATCATCCGACCGACCACACTATATCTGATCTGCTGGACTCTTCAAACGTACCAGCAGCAACTGACAGCCCGGCGCAAACCGCAGCTCCCGCCATTTTTGCCGGCGGGCCGATTGAAAAACAACGGGGTCTTGTCTTGCATTCACCGGATTCGCAATGGGAAGCCACCCTGAATGTCGATGCCTCGCTGCGGATCACTACCTCGCGCGATATTCTGCAGGCACTGGCACGGGGTGAAGGGCCGCAACATCATCTGATCGCCTTGGGTTATACCGGCTGGCAGGCAGGACAACTGGAACAGGAAATCCGCGACAACATCTGGCTGACCTGTCCGCTGGACAGCCGCATTTTATTTGCGACAGCACCGGAACAACGCTGGCAGGCAGCTGGTGCCTTGCTGGGTATTGATATTCGCCTGCTCAGCAGCCAGGCTGGTCATGCCTGAAGTCGTCTTAGGCTTCGACTATGGAACGCATAAAATCGGCGTCGCCAGCGGACAGACGCTGACACAAACTGCCAACCCACTGACTACCTTATTTTGTCGTCATGGCCAGCCAGACTGGCCACAGGTTGCAACGTTGCTGCACACCTGGCAGCCAGATGCTCTGATAGTGGGGCATCCATTTGAGATGACCGACCGCGAAGCAAATCATGCCCCGGCCGCCAAAAAATTTGCCCGGCGACTGCACGGGCGGTTTCATCTGCCGGTACACCTGGTGGATGAACGCCTGACCACACGCGAAGCCTGGTCACAACTGGGTACCACGGCAGCCAAAGACCCCACTAAGGTGGATGCCCTGGCAGCAAAATTGATTATAGAGACCTGGTTCTCACAACTCAGCGATCAGGCGGCAGCAAATCCGCTGAGAACGTTTTTGCCAATCACCTGACCCGACTCCTGCTGAATATGCGCCGCAGTGACTGTAGCAACACCCAGTGGGCCGAGGTTCTGCCTGACAGTAGACACCAACGTACCATCATCAATCAGCGCCGCAACCCGGTTCAACAGATCACCTTGTCTGGCAATATCAGACGTCTGATACATCGAACGGGTAAACATAAACTCCCAGCTGAAGCTGAGCGCCTTCGGTTTGCCCGGCATGATATCGAGCGTACCCGGGTCATCAATCACAGCGACATGTCCGCGTGGCTGAATCAGCTCCAGAATGGCGGGAAAGTGCTGGCTGGTTCCGGTCAGAGAGGCAACATAACGCGGTGAAATATCCAACGCCGCGAGCTGATCGACCAGCGACTGGCGATGGCTGATCACATGATCAGCACCCATCTGGCGCACCCAGTCCCGCGTCTCCGGGCGGGAAGCCGTCGCGATCACCGTCAGCCCGGTCAATTGCTGCGCCAGCTGAATCAGCATCGAGCCGACACCGCCGGCACCACCGATCACCAGCAGGCACTCACCCTGGCCGGCACCTTCCGCCAGGGCGAACGAATCAAACAACATCTCCCAGGCAGTGATCGCCGTCAGCGGCAGCCCGGCAGCCTCGGCAAAATCCAGAGATTGCGGCTTGCGCCCGACGATACGTTCATCCACTGTATGCAACTCGGCATGCGTACCAGGACGGGTGAGATCGCCCGCATAAAAGACCGCGTCACCAACCTGGAAATGGCGCACATCAGCGCCGACGGCCTGTACGATCCCGGCTGCGTCATAGCCCAGAATCCGGGCATCCTGTCCGGGTGCCATAGTCGCCCGCACCTTCGTATCCACCGGATTCACTGACACGCCGCGCACCTCAACCAGCAAATCACGCCGCCCAGGCGTCGGAGGGTCAACCTCCAGGGCAACCAGCGCATCCGGTGCACTGATCGGGCCGTTTGTTCGATAACCAATCGCTTGCATCATTGTTCTCCTGCTTGATCAAATCGTAAACAGACACACAGCATGACAGCAACCGGCACCACACCACGAGCAATCCGCGCCCGGGCAATCAGATTACTGGCCCGGCGCGAGTACAGCCGCCATGAACTGAGCCGCAAGCTGATCGACGCTGAGCCTCAGGTGATCACCACAGTACTAGATCAACTCCAGGCCGAAGGGCTGCTATCGGATCAACGGTTTGCTGAACAAATGGTGCACCAGCGAATACAAAAGGGACAAGGCCCATTGCGTATCCAGGCCGACCTGGCCGCACGCGGGGTAGATAGCACCATCATCACTGCGGCACTGGATACGGCGAACATCGACTGGGCCGAACAACTGGCGACCGTGGCGGCACGCAAATTACAGGGCGCAACCTGTGACCGGCCAGCGCAAGCCAGATTGGGCCGCTTTCTGCTGACACGTGGCTTTCCCGAATCGATGGTACGACGCTACCTGCATCAGATACACTGAATCAGACACAGTCTGGCGCTGGCAAACTAACCTGCTGCAATCAAGGGGGCGTTCTCAATGAGCTGAGTGGAAATGATTTTGAGTCATTTTTTGTGCTGACAAGGCGCAATGAGGA
>JAHDCB010000181.1 GCA_020630035.1 Gammaproteobacteria bacterium | reverse complement strand
AAACGAGATTAACAAACCGTCTGCAGCCCCGATATCCTGATAAAACTGTTGCGCCAGTTCTGGTATGCCATGCTCTTCTTCCAGATCTGCACTATAAATAGGCAACACAAAATCATTCAGATCTACAATCTGAACGGTAATACCCGACTGTTGTTGCAATAAAGATGCAGCATAAGTGACCAACTGTTTGTTAATAGATTGACGACTGTGGCTTGCTGCAAATGCGAGAATATTCATGATTTATTTTATATCACCTGGAGTTTAGAGTTTCAGCAGGATTAAGCGGAGGGCAAAACTGGGCAGAGCCATCCAGAAGTCTGAACTCCCTTTGTAAGCCGTTTTTTTCGCGTGATTGAGCCTATAAAGGGCACCTCTGAAAACTTTATTCTGGACATACCCCGCCGCAAGCGGTGGGGTATTTTCAGAGTCAACGCACAACGACAAAATGTATGGATATTACACCGATTATTGAAGGCTTGAATGACGCTCAGCGGGCTGCTGTGACAGCCCCTCCCGGCAGCACGCTGGTGCTGGCTGGTGCTGGCTCCGGTAAAACCCGGGTGCTGGTGCATCGGATCGCCTGGCTACTCCAGGTGGAACATTATTCACCCTGGGGCATTCTGGCAGTCACCTTCACCAATAAGGCTGCACGCGAAATGCAGCAACGGATCGAGGCCCTGTTGCAACAACCAACCGGTGGCCTGTGGGTGGGCACCTTTCATGGTCTGGCACACCGACTATTGCGGGCACACTGGGCTGAGGCACAGTTGCCGCAAGGCTTTCAGATTCTGGACGCGGATGATCAATTGCGCCTAATCAAACGCCTGCTGCGTGAGGCAAATCTGGATGATACCCGCTGGCCACCACGTCAGGTGCAACGCTTTATCAACCGGAACAAAGATGAAGGTCTGCGCCCGCAACATCTGGATGCTGGTCGCGACCCGTATCAGCAACAGATGATCAGCCTGTACGACAGTTATGAAGCGGCTTGTCAGCGTGCCGGCGTGGTTGATTTTGCTGAATTGTTATTACGTGCACACGAACTATGGCGTGACCATACCGATATATTACAGCATTATCGCCAGCGCTTTGGCGCGATTCTGGTGGACGAATTTCAGGACACGAACGCAGTCCAGTATGCCTGGCTACGCCTGCTGGCTGACACGGATGATAAGCTGTTTGTCGTCGGTGATGATGATCAATCCATTTATGGCTGGCGAGGTGCGAAGGTCGAAAACATTCAGGCATTTCAGACCCATTATCCGAATACCCAGTTCGTGCGTCTGGAACAAAATTATCGTTCCACCGGCAATATTCTGGCAGCTGCGAATGCAGTGATTGCGCAGAACCCGGATCGATTGGGTAAATCCTTGTGGACCGCAGCCGGTGATGGTGAGCCGATCCAACTATATGCGGCATATAACGAGACCGACGAGGCTCGTTTTGTTGTCGATCAGATCCGCAGTCTGTCCGCTGAAGGCGAAACTTATCAGCAAATGGCGATTCTGTATCGCACTGCGGCACAATCACGTCAGTTTGAAGAATCGCTGATTCAATCCGGCATTCCTTATCGTATCTATGGTGGGCTGCGTTTTTTCGAGCGAGCCGAAATTAAGGATGCGCTGGCCTACCTGCGCCTGCTGGAAAATCGCCAGGACGACCCGGCGTTTGAACGTGCCGTGAATCAGCCACCACGCGGCATTGGTGCCAAAACGTTGGCAACCGTGCGGGAACAGGCACGTACACAAAATCTGCCACTCTGGCAGGCGGCTGAAATGGTCATCCGGGATCAGCAACTGACCGCACGTGCTGCCGGGGCTCTGGCACGCTTTCTGCAGCTGATTGAGCAGACGCAGCCAGAATTAACAGAGTTGACCCTGTCTGAACAGATTACCCGGGTGATTGAGGTCAGCTCACTCAGAACGTATTTTGCTCAGTCACGTGATGGCAAGGGCCAGGATCGTCTGGAAAACCTGGACGAGCTGATCAACGCCGGCCAGCAAAGTGAAGCCAACCTGACCCTGGAAGGACAAACACCCTTACAAGCATTCCTGGCTCAAGCGGCACTGGAAGCCGGCGACACCCAGGCATCCGCAGAAGAAGATTGTGTGCAATTGATGACACTACATGCCGCTAAAGGATTAGAATTCGCGGTGGTCTTTATCGGCGGCCTGGAAGAAGGCCTGTTTCCACACAGCATGTCCAGTGACGATGCCGATAAACTAGCCGAAGAACGCCGTTTATGCTACGTCGGCATGACCCGGGCGCGTCGTAAACTCTACCTGGCACATGCTGAAACCCGGCGGATACATGGCAGTGAAACCTTTCCGTTTGCCTCACGTTTTTTACGCGATATACCGCCGGAAACCATCCAGTCAGTGCGTATTCGCACCAGACGATCGCAGGCTGACGATGCATTCGAGGTTAGTACACAATCTCATGATACTGGCCTGAGTTTGGGACAGCAGGTCATCCATCCCACATTTGGTTCCGGGGTGATTCTGAATACCGAAGGGCGCGGTGCCAGTGCTCGGGTTCAGGTAAAATTTGCCACCGCCGGTACCAAATGGCTGATCGTTGCAATGGCGAACCTCACTATTGCCTGATCACCCACTCTATCCACTTACAGCCATCAAGCTATACCACACCACCGAGTGTGATTCAAATTGATGTGGCGTAATAGCTGGGGCACATAAAATTCGTTTCGGC
>JAHDCB010000018.1 GCA_020630035.1 Gammaproteobacteria bacterium | reverse complement strand
ATCGCCGACATCCTCAAGGCTCAGGGCGATCTGGAGCAAGCCTTGCGGCACTATCAGCAGGGACTAGGCATTCGCCAGGCTCTGAGCAAACTCGACCCGACCAATGTGCACTGGCAACTGGATCTGGTCGTTTCGTATGTCAGAATGGCAACCACCGTGCCCGAGGAACAGCAACACTGGTTCACCCAAGCACTGACTATTCTGCGTGATTTAAAACAAACCGGGCGTTTACCCCCGAACCGCGAGCCTTGGTTAACCATGATTGAGGCTGATTTAGACTGAGCCGGTACACCACCACTGACAGAGAATCTGCATGCACACAGCACATCCGGGACGTCGTCAATTGCTTGGTATTATCGCCCTGTTTTTATTACCACCGCTTCTGGCCTGGGTCGCCTGGTATTATCTGGACACGCAAGGTGTCAGCACCACCAGCAATGCCGGCACCCTGATTCAACCCGCTCGCCCGCTTCCCGCCAGCGGACTGCGTCTGCTCCAGTCCGGCGATGCGCGAGACTTCAGCACATTACGTGGCCATTGGCTGTATGTGATCTATGCCGGGGCAACCTGTGCCGCACGCTGTCGCGAGCAGTTGTATGTCACCCGCCAGATCCGCATCGGGGTCAATAAGGATGTCGCGCGCGTCAAGCGGCTGCTGGTCACACCGCAGCCGCTCGCACCAGAGTTGCGTGCCGAGCTGGCGCAACAACATCCGGATCTGATCATCGCTCAGCCGGAACGCGGCTCGTCGGACTGGCTGCAATCATTTGAGGATGTGCAGTTTGATACCAGCGGTGAGTTTTATTTTTTGGTGGATCCGCTCGGTAATCTGATGATGTTTTACGATCTGAACGTACCCGCAAAGGGTGTCCGCCGGGACCTGCAGAAGGTCCTGAAGATCTCGCAAATCGGCTGACAGAGGGCCTATGCAACACCCGAATCTCCAACTGGATGCCCAGGGGCGATTACGCCATCTGCTGACTATTGAGGGGCTGCCGCGCGAGTTGCTGCAGCGTCTGTTTGATCTGGCCGCCACCTATATGGATCCGCTGACCAAATCGACTGAGCTCCAGGGACGGATCATCACGAATCTGTTTTTTGAAAACAGTACCCGCACGCGGATGACGTTTGAACTGGCGGCAACCCGTCTGTCGGCCGATGTGATGAATTTTAATGTCAGCACCTCCGCTACCGCGAAGGGCGAGACCTTGCTGGATACGCTGCGTAATATCGAGGCGATGCATACCGATCTGTTTGTGGTACGCCATCCGTTATCCGGTGCAGCCCACTTTATCGCGCAACATACCGCGCCCGGGGTCTGCGTGATCAACGCCGGTGACGGGCGGCATGCCCATCCGACGCAGGCGTTGCTGGATATGTTTACCATCCGGCGGCATAAGGGTGACTTTACCCCGCTGCGCGTGGCGATTGTCGGCGATATTCTGCATTCGCGCGTGGCGCGCTCGCAGATCGCTGCGCTGAATACGCTGGGGGTGTCAGAAATCCGCCTGATCGGGCCACAAACGCTGTTGCCCGCAGCTGCCCGCACGCTGGGCGTGCATGTGTTTTCGCAGTTGGATGACGGGCTGCGGGATGTCGATGTGGTGATTATGCTGCGTTTGCAGAAGGAACGGATGGATGGTGCCCTGCTACCGAGTAGCAGCGAATATTTTCGCTTGTACGGCCTGACCCAGGCACGGCTGGCGGTGGCCAAACCGGATGTGCTGGTGATGCATCCGGGGCCGATCAATCGCGGAGTTGAAATGGATTCTGCGGTCGCTGACGGGCCACATTCGGTGGTGTTGCAACAAGTCAGTTATGGCGTGGCCGTCCGCATGGCGGTGATGTCTTTGTGCCTGCAACCGCAGGATTAACCAGCGGCTGGCTGCGCAACTTCAGGCGGAAATACGCCAGACTGAGGTTGCCTGTTTTGCCAGCCATGTCTGATGAGCGTGCACCTGCTCAATATTCCATGTGTCATACGTTGCAGCGATATGCTGGTTGATACGATACGGGCTGTTGCGCAGTTGGGTTCGTTTTTGAGTAAATGACTCCTGACCCATATTGTTCTCCTGCGATAATAATGCCATATTTCCCAGGCGATCAATCGCACTGCTGTAGTTGTCACGCCCGAAGCTGGCCTGCCAGGCATCGTCAGGTTGATACGGCAAGACATGTTCCAGCGTCAGGTTCTGAGGCGGCTGTTGACCGCTGACATGACGCTCAATCTCCCGCAACAAGTACATGATCTTTTTGGTTGACTGGCGACTCGGCAAGGTCTTTTCGCTGAATGCGCGGCGAAATTCGTCATCTCCCGGGTAAATGGTCAGCATATCTTGCGTGATGTCGCGCAAACTAGCCTGGCGGTCAAATAGCTTATTTGCCATGTTGTTATACGCCCGTTCCTGATCCTTAGCCGGTTTACGGCAGATCGCGTTATAGCGTATCGTCAAGACCGAGATACGCCTGGCCAGGCTGATAAAGTCTCCCGGCGATAAGTGGGTATAGCCGACCATTAAGACGCTCAGCGGTGTCCTGATCTTGAACAGGTCTAATACTTCCAGATGACGACATACCGCAAAATATTTGCCACCATCTTCTTTCCAGAAATCATCATACGGGCTTTGTAATGCGGCATAAACCGGGGCATACTGTTGCAGGCTATCTAAATAAGTCTCGACCTTTTCCGGCTGATCAATGGTCTGCCGCAAGATACGATACAAATCTTTTTTATGTGGAATTTTGTCCGACATACCAACATGGCTACGTAAAAAGGCGGTGAACTCAGTTTCCCCTAATTGATCCAGAATGTCTGCCCAATCTTCATCAAATTTATCGAAGTCTGCGTCCGTACACATGTCTGCCTTATCCATCCGTGATAACAGATAATTTTTTAACAGATCTGGTGTGGAAAGGTGTAATCCACGCGCATTCAAGGTTTCAAATACGGTATACGCATTCAGGTCATTGGCAACCGTGATAGTGGTGAATAACAGGCCATCGGCAATATCATTGATAATTTGTGCAATCTGTTTACCGGATGTGCAGTCTGCAAATTGTTCCTGAAAGTATGCAAACCCCTGATTGATCTGGCGGTTGGTGCGGATAATGTTGCGTTTTGCGTGCACCTGCAGTTTCTGACTGAGTTGCCTGAAGTGTTGTTTGTTATGCCGATTGAGGGTCAGCTTTGGCGAAGTCTGTAAACTGACCGCGCTTTCCACATCCAGATAGGTGCGCCGATAGACATCAATTCTGCTCTGATTAGCTTCGGCTTCTATATCCTGTGCAACCAGTTTTTGTAGTCGGCTCAGTCCGGCGATCAGAATCAGTGTGATGGTCGTCAGGCGTTGTTGGCCATCTATCACGTGAAAACATTTGTTGTCATCCGTCTGAAACACCAGGTAGCCCATAAAATGCTGGGTACGTTGTTCCCGCATCTTGGTAATGTCAGCCCATAGTTCATCCCACTGGCTGTGCTCCCAGGCATAGTCGCGCTGAAATCTGGGGACCTGGTAGGTCTTGCCGTTCGACATGATGTCGGCAAATACCCGGTTTTCGGGTTCCAGATAAATTTTCTGAAAGGGTGTAGCTTCTGTTGGCATGGTGAGTCTCCCGAAGATGGTCAGATCTTGACCGGCTCGCTGGTGGTATCCAGCTCTGCGGCTTCTATCTGCGCAAACCGGCGGCTGATTTTTTGTGCTGAAGTGTGGATCATCCCAACATCATCATTCGCCTGGCGAATGTGGGTCGCCAGCTTATCCATCCGCTGCTGGAAGCGGTTGAAGTCTGCCGACAGCTTGTGCAGATGTTCCTGGATGATATGCACTTGTTGCCGGGTGGCATCGTCCTTCAGTACCGCGCGGGCTGTGGTCAGGACTGCCATCAGGGTGGTTGGCGAGACCAGCCAGACCCGCGCCTGCTGCGCTTCAGCCACCAGTTCCGGATAGTGTGCGTGGATTTCAGCAAATACCGCTTCTGCCGGAATAAACATCACCGCGCCATCTGCCGTTTCGCCAGGGATCAGATATTTATCCGCAATGTCACGGATATGTTTGCGGATATCGCGCCGGAACTGGCTGCTGGCCGTTTTTTGCACCGCCAGATCAGCCGTCTGCTGTTGCTGGTAGCTCTCCAGCGGAAACTTCGCATCAATCGGCACCTGTCCGGTCGGCGCCGGCAAGTTCAGTAAACAATCCACCCGCTTGCCATTGCTGAGAGTCGCCTGCCAGGTATAGCTGCCCTCCGGCATCAGGTTCTGCACCAGAGCCTGGAGTTGCACTTCACCAAATGCGCCACGCGAGCGCTTATCATTCAGGATCGCCTGCAGACTGATCACATGGCCAGATAGCTCGGTGATCTTTTTTTGTGCCTCATCAATCCGGCTCAGGTGCTCCAGCACCCGCGTGAAAGTTTCGGTGGTCTTGTCGAATCCTGCCTGCAATCTGTGTTCTACCTGACCACTGATTTCGTGCAGCCGCTGATCTGTGGTTTGTGTCAGCGCAACCACATGTTTGCTCAGTGTGTCTGTGGTGATCGTCAGGGTCTGCTGCATCTGCTGGCCCATACTGGCCAATGTGGCCGCAAGCGTCTGCTGCTGGGCCTGCTGCTGCTGCTGCAACTGTGCGGTCAGGCGTGTCTGCAAGTCACTGGCACTGGTCGTCACCTGTTGTTCCGTCCGCCCCAGCCGATCCGTTACCGCCATCTGCATGGCGTTCAGTTGTTGCGTGATGTCGGCCTGGTTCTGCCGGCGGCCATGCCAGAGGAGCAACACCAGGCTCAGACAAATCAGCATCAATATGCCGCTCAGAACTATCCAGAATATATCCATTCGTCTTCCCTATCGCTGGTGTCTTATGAGGTGAGCAGGCATAATAGCGGGTTATTCTGCAATTTTCTGATGATGGCAATCTTGCATACTGATACTGAGTGAATTATGAGCTTTCAGCTATTGCTATTTTACCTGTTTGCGGCCGTTCTGATCGGTGCGGCTCTGATGGTAATCACCCGCAAAAATCCGGTGCATTCCGCCCTGTTTCTGGTGCTAGCCTTTTTTAGTTGTTCCGGGCTCTGGCTATTGGCTGAGGCAGAATTTCTGGCCATCGTACTGGTGCTGGTCTATGTCGGCGCCGTGATGGTGCTGTTCCTGTTTGTGGTGATGATGCTGGATATCAACCTGACCGAGCTGCGGGCCGGGTTTGTGCGTAATGCTCCATTAGCCGTGCTGGTAGCACTGCTGATCGGTGCACAATTAGTCCTGGTGCTGGGGCCGGAACGGTTCGGGCTGGCACAATTCGCCGCACCAACACCGCAGCCAGCGGATTACAACAATACCGAAGCCCTGGGCCTGGCCCTGTTTACTGATCACCTGTACGCATTTGAGATTGCCGCCGTGATTCTGCTGGTCGGCATTATTGCTGCGATCAGCCTGACACTGCGCCGCCGCCCGACCACCCGGTATCAGGATCCGAGCAAACAGGTACAGGTCAAGGCCGCAGACCGGTTACGTGTGGTGAAGATGGCTGCGGAGGACTCAGCATGATCGCACTATCTGACTTTTTGCTGGTGGCCGCGATCCTGTTCGCGATCAGTATCGCCGGGATCTTTCTGAATCGTAAGAATGTGTTGTTGTTGTTGATGTGTATTGAGCTGATGCTGCTCGCGGTCAATATCAATTTTGTCGCCTTTTCACACTTTCTGGGCGATATTCAGGGCCAGATTTTTGTGTTTTTCATTCTCACAGTGGCTGCGGCGGAAGCTGCGATTGGTCTGGCGATTCTGGTGGTCTTATTCCGCACCCGGCGCACCATCAATGTAGCTGATCTGGATACCTTGAAGGGGTGATGATGCACGCAATTTTCCTCACCATCGTTCTGGCACCGCTACTCGGGGCCATCGTGGCCGGCTTCGGGCAGAAGGTGATTGGTCGCACAGCGGCACATAGCATCACCATCGCCGGAGTCGGCCTGTCGTGTGTCCTGTCGCTATATATCTTCTGGGCCTATGCGTTCAATGATGCCCCGACCTACAACGAATCAGTCTATACCTGGCTGATCACCGACGGGCTGAGGTTTGAAATCGGCTTCCTGGTAGACCGGTTGACCGCGATGATGATGGCTGTCGTCACCTTCGTCTCCCTGATGGTACACATCTATACCATCGGCTATATGCACGATGACGACGGCTACGAACGCTTCTTCAGCTATATCGCTCTGTTTACCTTTGCCATGCTGATGCTGGTGATGGCAAACAACTTCATGCAATTATTCTTCGGCTGGGAGGCAGTCGGCCTGGTCTCATATCTGCTGATCGGATTTTATTACCAGCGCGATACCGCCATCTTTGCCAACCTGAAGGCGTTTCTGGTAAACCGGGTAGGTGACTTCGGCTTTCTGCTCGGTATTGCAGCGATCGTGATGTATTTCGGCACGCTGGACTATCAGGAAGCCTTTGACCAGGCGCCAGCACTGGCAAACACCACCATCTCCATCTGGGGTGATCAATCCTGGTCGCTGATGACCGTGATCTGCATCCTGCTGTTTGTCGGCGCAATGGGCAAATCAGCGCAAGTGCCGCTGCATGTCTGGCTGCCGGACTCAATGGAAGGCCCGACCCCAATCTCAGCGCTGATACATGCCGCCACTATGGTCACAGCCGGTATCTTCATGGTCGCCCGGATGTCACCTCTGTATGAGTTATCCGAAACTGCCCTGACCTTTGTCCTGGTGATCGGTGCCACCACCGCGTTCTTTATGGGCCTGGTGGGTATCGTGCAGAACGACATCAAGCGAGTGGTCGCTTATTCGACCTTATCGCAACTGGGATACATGGTCGCCGCCCTCGGCGTATCTGCATACGCAGCCGGATTATTCCACCTGATGACCCATGCCTTTTTCAAGGCACTGTTATTCCTCGCCGCCGGATCAGTCATCATGGGCATGCACCATGACCAGGACATCCGCAACATGGGCGGCCTGCGGCGCTATATGCCGATCACACACTGGACCGCGCTGCTGGGAACCCTGGCCCTGATCGGCTTCCCCGGCTTTGCCGGCTTTTTCTCCAAGGATGCGATCATAGAGGCGGTGCATCATTCACAGATCGCCGGTGCCGGTTATGCCTATGTCTTGCTGGTCGCCGGTGTGTTCGCCACAGCGTTATATAGCTTCCGGGTGTATTTCCTGGTGTTTCATGGCAAAGGCCCGCGCGACACACATGCCAAATCGCACCTGCGTGAATCACCCTGGGTCGTCACAGTGCCGCTGATCCTGCTGGCGATTCCATCGGTAGTCATCGGCTGGCTGGCCGTTGAACCGATGGTATTCGGCGATTATTTCTCCGGCATACTGACCGTCGCCAGGGTACACGATACCCTCGGCCAGATCAGTTTTGACAGCCCCTGGGGCTTTATCCTGCATGCATTTGCCGGGCCGCCAATCTACCTGGCACTGGGTGGCACCCTACTGGCCGGGCTGATCTACCTGTATCGACCAGGTATTGCCGACTGGGCAGAACGCACATTTGGCTGGGCACATCGGATACTGACCAACAAATACGGCTTTGATACATTCAACCAGGCTATCTTCGCCGGCGGTAGCCAGCTATTGGGCAGAGGGCTCTGGCGAATCGGAGATCAGGGCCTGATCGACGGCATCCTGGTAAACGGCTCAGCACGCTCAGTCGGCTGGCTGGCTGGTCTGGTGCGCTGGGCACAGACCGGCTTTCTGTACCACTATGCCATCGTCATGATGCTGGGTCTGCTGGGTCTGCTGACATGGTTCGTACTATAAACGACACCATAAAACAGCATCAGGAAAAATTGATTTCCGATGAGATCTTGCTGTTTCTGGTGAACAACCTTACAAAATCAAACCACTCGTTTAATCATGTTAAACCCAAGAGTTTCACATGCCATACCGGCCGATGATTATTGTTTACAACTGGTATTCAGTAATGGTGAAAAGGGTATATATGATTGCACCAGCTTATTAAATTCTGGTGTATTTCAAGAGCTGAAAACATTAACTTATTTTAAGCAGGCGAAGGTTTCCGCAGGCACCATTACCTGGACAAATCAGCAGGACATCTGTCCTGACACCCTATACTTGGACTCCAGAAAAGTCGGCAACTGATATTGCAAAAATCAGACGGAGCGGCCTTAAAAACCAGCCTATAGCTTATCCAGACTCACCTCAACTTCTGGTTGATTCAGACGAGAACGAACCGTAGCCGCCAGTTCCAGATCTTCCAGCCTATCCAGGAGTGCTTCATACGTTCTGGTCGGCACCGCATAAAACACCGGCTTATTCCGATTGAGAATCGCTACTGGCGCACCCTCACCCTGTGCCATAACCGCCATCGGATTCTTCTGTAGCTCAGAAATACCAGCGCAAACGTCAGCCAACATTGCATATGTAGGAACCATCAAAAATACCTCGATATAGGTCATTTTAATTCTTCAGGCAAGACCTTACCTGAGTTACGGATGTGATCCCGACTGATATAGAGGCCAAGGGGTATTCTCAATCAGCTTCATGGATTGATTTCGGCCCTTTTTCTGCACTAACTGCGTTGTAACTCATCGCAATAGAGCAACTATTACTCCTCGTTGTGTCCTGTCAACACAAAAAATAACTCAAAATCATTTCCACTCAGCTCATTGAGGACGCCCCCTAACAAATTGTTCGATTTCGCCAATACCCTGATAAATTGCCATATCATAAGGGTATTTTCAGATCAACTCTGGTATTAGGCATAAAACCACGGAGAGAAAAATGAACCCGCAACCAATCAGTGAAAATAACGAAACAACTCAGTTTGGAGGATTCTGGATACGAGTCGGAGCCTATTTTATTGATTTAGTAGTTCTAATCGTCCCAACTTTACTTGTCTCGTTTCTAGTTGTTTCTGTGTACGCAACAAGAGGACAAGCAATGATAGAAATTATAGACCTCATTTCATCTCTAATTATCTGGTGGATATATTTTGCTATATTACATTCTTCCAAATGGCAGGCTTCCATCGGAAAAAAAGTAGTTGGATTGAAGGTTTCGGATAAGAGTGGAAATCGAATTTCATTTGCCAGGGCTACTGGACGATACTTCGCTACAATACTTTCAACGGTGACTTTCTGCATCGGCTATATGATGGTTGGATGGACGAAAAACAAGCAAGGCCTGCACGATATGATTGCTGAAACATATGTTATACGGTCAGAAAATTCCTAATAAATATACTCCAACCGACGGCCATGCACTCGCTGATTTCTTGCTAGCCCTTAATAAAGATCCCCGCAGCAAGCTGCGGGGTATTTGGGTGCTAATTAATAGCTCACAACAATGTCATTAGCAGTGGATATTTTAAATCTTCTGCCAAAACCTTCTGATTTTTTATCGTAGCAAGCTACGGGGAATCAGACCCTGAGAGATTGAACTCCGGGTTCGTCGGCAGCTGGCGCCGCTCCAAGGGTATCAGGTGGCCTCGTTGCCCCCCCAGAGTCCCCGGGCTTTTTTTCAACACCAATAATACTCCGCTACCAATATCAATAAATCGCTATAACACCTGAGTATTGATAGGTCAATTCTGGCATTGTCCTCAGAATGTAAAAGACGCATACTGCTCTATGACCGGCAGATGAAAAGTTACGACTGGAACCGAAGAAAAAATGAAATTCTTAAAAAATATCGAGGTACTTCGTTTGAATAAATTGTCTTACACATTGAAAATGGTGACGAGTTAGACGTTTATCCACACCCAAACCAAGAACACTACAAAAATCAACTCGTTTCTGTTGTTGCTGTGAACAACTACGCTTATTTAGTCCTATACATTGAATCAGAGAATAGCGTATTCTTGAAGACAATTATACCCAATCGCAAAGCAACAAAAAAATAAATATTCGCATTGCAAGCCACGACCTTTCTGTCATTCAAAAAATGGCTATATCGGAAGGCGTCCCATATCAAACATTCATTTGTAGACGGCCAATATATTGAGAAAACGGCCAAAGGCGTCGCATCAATACCGAATCCCGATCATGCCACTTTTTTTCAATAACGCCGGTCCATCTGTACCTGCAGATCATTATATGATCGATCCGCTACGTCGGATCGCGGTAGATAAGATAGAAGACCTGATCGCACAACAGCGTTACTTTGTGCTGCATGCCCCACGCCGAACCGGAAAGACCAGTTATTTATTGGCCTTAATGGCACATCTGAATCAGAAAAATACCCATCCTGGGGGCTCGGCTGCGGCCATTAGGTCATAGCATACCTCGGAGGGCATACCGGAAACTCCGGATGCTGAATTTCACATCATTGGTAGAACGTAAGATATGAGTGTTGACTGGCCGATATTAAGTGTACTGATCTGGTTACCCGTGCTGGGCGGACTACTGGTTTCTGTACTGGGCACCCGCTCGGCTGACGGGGCACGCTGGCTGGCACTGGGTGTCGCGGTATTGACCTTTGGGTGCAGTATCCCGCTGTATACCGGTTTCGACAGCACCACCGCCCAGATGCAGTTTGTGGAACAAGTACCCTGGATTCCTGCATTTGACGTCACCTATTATCTGGGTGTGGATGGCATCTCTATGCCATTGATTCTGCTCACCACCTTCATTTCAATTCTGGTGATTGCTGCTGGCTGGACTGTGATTCAGCAGCAACCCGGGCACTATATGGCGGCCTTTCTGGTGATGGAAGGCATCATGGTCGGTGTGTTCGCAGCCCTGGATGCGATGTTGTTTTACGTCTTCTGGGAAGCGATGCTGATCCCGATGTTTCTGATCATCGGCATCTGGGGCGGGCCAAACCGGGTCTATGCCACGATCAAGTTTTTCCTGTATACCTTCTTTGGCTCGGTGTTCATGCTGGTCGCCCTGATCTATCTGTATTTCCAGAGTGGCACGATGGACATTCTGGCATTCCACAGCCTGAAGCTCGGCCTGACTGAACAGATTCTGATCTTTATCGCCTTTTTACTGGCATTTGCGGTCAAGGTGCCGATGTGGCCGGTGCATACCTGGTTGCCGGACGCACACGTCGAAGCACCGACCGGTGGTTCCGTCATCCTGGCTGCCATTATGCTCAAGATCGGTGGTTATGGCTTTTTACGCTTCAGCTTACCGATTACCCCGGATGCAAGCGCCGAGCTGGACTGGCTGCTGATTGGTCTGTCACTGATTGCGGTGGTGTATATCGGCTTCGTCGCACTGGTGCAGCAGGACATGAAAAAGCTGGTGGCCTATTCTTCCATCGCCCATATGGGTTTTGTCACCCTGGGCTTTTTTATTGTCTTCAGAATCCTGACCCAACAAGACACAGCCACCGGTGCTGTACTCGGTATGCAGGGTGGCATGATTCAGATGGTGTCGCATGGCTTTATTTCAGCTGCGTTATTCCTGTGTATCGGCGTCCTGTATGACCGACTGCACAGCCGCCAGATCGCCGATTATGGTGGTGTAGTGAATGTGATGCCGTGGTTTGCTGCCTTCATGGTATTTTTCGCGATGGCAAACGCTGGTCTGCCCGGCACCTCCGGCTTTGTTGGTGAATTTATGGTGATTCTGGCGGCCTTCCGGGCTGATTTCTGGTTTGCAGTGCTCGCCGCAACCACCTTGATACTGGGGGCAGCCTATAGCCTGTGGATGGTCAAGCGAGTGTTGTTCGGTAAGGTGACTTCCGAAGCAGTCGCGGCCCTGCAGGATATCAACGCACGCGAAACGGCCATTCTGGCAACCCTTGCGCTCGTGACGCTATTGCTCGGTGTCTGGCCTGCCCCACTGATTGAAGTCATGGAAGTCTCCATCAACAACCTGGTACAGCATGTCAGCCTGACCAAACTATAAAAAAATAAGAAGGTGGTTTGAGCATGTTATCTATACGTAGTCTCTTATTTTGCATCGGCATTTTCAGTCATGTTGCTATCACGGCGGCTGAACACCAACTAACACTCCCGAAATTTGAACAGTGGTATCACAGTCAGGAGCAAGAGCAGGCACTAACCTTGGAGTTACGCGATAGTTTTCTGAAACTACAAGAGCTGATTGCAGAGCGTTCACCTGAGCAGAAAAAACAACGCGGCACACACGCAAAGGGCCACTGCATTACCGGAACCTTCCAGGTGCTTGCGGATGATGAATTAAGTTCGGCGGCCTTTGCCAGGAAGGCCGATTTACGCCACGGATTATTTGCACCAGCCTATATCGATGAGGTATTACCCGCACGTTATCGGTTTGCAAACTCCAGCGGCAGGGTATTACCGGACTTTATACCGGACATCCGGGCACTCTCTATAGCTGTACAAACACATGAGAGACTATCACAACATTTTGCCTTTAATAATGCACCGCATTTTGAGCTGAAAGATCTGCAAACCTTTGTCGACGTATTGAAAATGGGCATTCTGGTAGCAGAAGGCTCTTATAAACTGACCGCCTTCGCCAAACTGGCCTGGCATGCCGGATTAAGACGAGCCTTTGCAGCTAAGGCCGCCGTAGATATGGGCGAGGAAGATAAAGCGATAGCAGACAGCTTTTCCAATCAGTCATATCGGAGTGGCAGCACATTTGCATTAGGTGGTCAACCAGTCAAGCTAGGAGCTTACCCATGTGACCTGCAAGTACAGCATACGGATGACCTGGTCAATAAGACCATCACCGCTGACGAAGCAAAACAACGCGGGGCAGATTATCTGGGGACACAGCTGGTCAGTGAGTTGCAGTCAGGCGGCATATGCCACAAATTGTTTGTGCAATTTCTGGATGAAACCGACCAATATCACCACGGATTTGATAAAGAACTGATTGAAGATACAACCCGTATCTGGACTGGACCTATCCACACAGTAGCTGAATTACAGATAGCCGGCGAGCAACTGTCACCAGCAACCTGCGACGATCCGGTTAACGGTTTAAACCCAGCCAAGGTACATATTGATTTACCTGGATTAGGTCAGATTAACCGGGCGAGATCTCTGATTGAGTCCGCCTCACGTGCAGCGCGTTGACACAACAAATCTACAGCGTACATTGGTGCGCTGATTTCACTAACGGGCACTTCTAAAAACGTGATGAGCACAGCAAAGACGAGGCGAAAAAGCGCAGTGTACAACAGCGTACATGAGCATTTTTTAACGAAGTATTTGCAAGCGGAATAGTTTTTAGAGGTGCCCTTACATTTGAGTACGCCAGAAGATCGTATGAATGTATCGTTAGAACAGCAAGTGGATGCGGCGCAGGTCGCTATTCAGGCGGTCAGTGATCTGGTCGGGCTGGATGCTATTCGAGTGCAATATCTGGGCAAACAAGGTGTCTTGACCGCCCGGATGAAGCAGCTTGGCAAGCTGCCGCAGGCGGAGCGTCCGGCAGCCGGACAACAGATCCATCAGGCAAAACAAGCCGTACAAGCGAGCCTGGCAGCACGGAAAGAGGCGTTGCAACAGGCAGTGCTGATGCAGCGTCTGGCATCTGAAAAAATTGATGTCACCTTGCCCGGGCGACAGGCTGAATGCGGTGGTCTGCATCCGGTCACACGCACCATGCAACGGATTCAGGCATTATTCACCAGCATTGGCTTCGATGTTGCCGAAGGGCCGGAAATTGAAGATGATCAGCATAATTTCACCGCGCTGAATATTCCGGAACACCATCCGGCCCGTGCGATGCACGACACCTTCTATTTCTCTGAACACTTGTTATTACGCACCCATACCTCACCGGTACAGATCCGGGTGATGGAGCAATCTGAACCACCGCTCAGGGTGATCGCACCAGGTCGTGTCTATCGGTGTGACTCAGATGTAACCCATACACCCATGTTTCATCAGGTGGAAGGCTTTCTGGTCGACCAGCAAGTGACGTTTGCCGATTTAAAGGGCATTCTGCAGGCCTTTTTGCAGACCTTTTTTGAGAACGACCAGCTAAATGTACGCTTCCGGCCTTCTTATTTTCCGTTTACCGAGCCGTCTGCCGAAGTCGATATTCAGTGTGTGATGTGTACCGGAGAAGGTTGCCGCGTCTGCGGACATACTGGCTGGCTGGAGGTGCTCGGCTGCGGCATGATCCACCCAAACGTCCTGCAGCAGGTACAGATTGACCCTGAAGCCTATACCGGCTACGCCTTCGGGATGGGCGTGGAACGTCTGGCAATGCTACGTTACGGTGTGGACGATCTGCGCTTGTTTTTTGAGAATGATCTGCGCTTTTTACGTCAGTTTCACTAACAACAGCCTGAGTATACGGCGTGTCTGCCTCCGCTGACCCAGCCTTACAGGTACGCAAGCTACGCTACTACCGTGGCGAACGGCAGCTGATTCACGATCTGAGCTTCACCCTGACGGCTGGTCACTGGATACACATCCGGGGAAGTAACGGTAGCGGCAAAACCACGCTATTGCGTCTGCTCGCTGGCTTACTGCCAGCTGAGAGCGGCCAGATATTATGGCAAGCCCAGAATATTCAGGGTCAGTATTCTATTTACCAGCAAGCACTATGCTATCTGGGACACACCAATGGCCTGAAAGACGAGTTGACTCCGGTGGAACAACTTGCCTGGACAGCAGCATTACGCGGCACCCCCATCAACCCAGCCAAGGCACACCAGCTACTCGCCCACTTCGGCCTCAGCCGACAGGCTGACCTGCCCTGCCAGGATTTATCTCAAGGGCAAAAACGACGTGTTGCGCTAGCGCGCTTAGGTTATACCCAAGCTGCACTCTGGTTACTGGACGAACCGTTTAACGCCCTGGATGACACCGCTTGTCAGCAACTGGAACGGCAACTGGAACAACACCTGGCCCAGGGCGGGCTGCTGATTCTGAGTAGCCATCAGGCTATTAACCTATCTGGTGCACCACCACAGATGATTCATCTCAGCTCTTCTCCTGACGATCACATCACACCAGATCATGTTTAATGCTGCCTGGTGCCTGATACAACGTGATCTGCAGATTGCCTGGCGGCGGCGCGGTGGGGTACTGCTGACGTTATGTTTTTTTGTGCTGATCGCCCTGTTATTCCCGCTGGGCATCGGGCCAGAAGCCCGGGTTCTGCGTCTGATCGGTCCAGGCATTATCTGGGTCAGTGCCTTATTAGCCAGCCTGTTAGCCCTGCCGCACTTGTTTGCTACTGATTATCAGGATGGCAGCCTGGAACACCTGCTACTCGCGCCACAACCACTCGCCTGGCTGGCACTGAGTAAGATCATCGCACACTGGCTGATCACTGGACTGCCACTGGTGCTGGTCGCACCGATTCTCGGCCTGCAATATACCTTGTCGGATGCTGGCTTGTGGACACTGATCGCAGCCTTGTTGCTAGGCACACCGATTCTCAGCCTGTTCGGTGCCATCGGGGCGGCACTGACGCTCGGGCTACGTTCCGGTGGCACCCTGCTCGCCTTGCTGGTGCTACCTTTATATGTACCCGTATTAATCTTCGGCGCGGGTGCAGTCGAAGCCACAAATTCTGGCCTGGGTGGACAGGCACACCTGTCACTACTCGGTGGCCTGCTGATCCTGGCATTGCTGGGAACACCTTTGGCAACCGCCGCCGCGTTGCGACTGGCGGTTGAATAGGTTGATGACGTACCTCGGAGAGCCTGCCGGATAACACTGACACTGAAGTTGCCATCATGAACCCGGCAAAACTGTCAGCTGCTCAACCTTCTGCAAACCACGTGGCAACAAGGTACCACGCCGGCCACGTGGTGCCCGATAGGCCGCCAGATCAGACGGCTTCAGAGTGTAGTGGCGTTTGCCTGCAGTCAGGCGCAGACTGCCACCCGCCGGGATAATACCGACATGTTGTACCCTTTCTGTACCTTCTTTTGGCAATTGGATCAGCTTCTGCCCCCTGCCACGTTGCAACACCGGTGCAGCAGCGGCAGCAATCACCAGCAGATAACCCGCATCCGTCACCAACGCAATCTGATCTGTGTCTGACACCGCACTACAAACCGGCAACAACAACTGTGCCTCCTGGCGCAGACTGAACACTGCCTTGCCACTTTTTTTAGCACCCTGCAATGCCCGGGCCAATACCCGAAAGCCATAGCCATCCGTAGCACACAATAACCAGTGGTGCTCCGGCTCCCCGCCCAGCACTGCGACCATACGCGCGCCATCCGGCAAACTGAAGCGACCACTCAGTGGCTCACCCTGACCACGGGCAGACGGCAGACTATGTGCGGGAGTGGCATAACAACGCCCGGTGTTGTCCAGAAAAACGGCTGCCTGCTGACTGCGCAGACAAACCGCATGCTGGTAACAATCGCCAGACTTATAGTTCAGATCAGTCGGCACCAGATCGTGCCCCTTGCCAGCGCGCACCCAGCCCTTTTGCGACAACACCACCGTCAGCGGCTCACTCGGCACCAGCTCCGCAGCATCCAGCGCCACAGCCGGTGGGCGAGCGACAATCAGCGAACGACGCACATCACCGTAACGTTCCGCATCCGCCTGCAACTCGCTCTTTACCAGCGCCTTGAGCCTGTCCGGAGAAGCCAGCAGCTGCTCCAGCTCCGTCTTCTCGGTTGCTAACTGATCCTGCTCTGCGCGTAACTTCATCTCTTCCAGTCGCGCCAGATGGCGCAGACGGGTATTCAGAATCGCATCTGCCTGGCGCTCACTCAGCTGAAATTGCGCCATCAGCTCCGTCTTTGGCTCATCCGCTGTACGAATAATGTGGATGACCGCATCCAGATTCAGAAACGCGATCAACAAACCATCCAGCAAATGTAACCGCTCATCCACCTGCGCCAGCCGATGGCGCAACCGGGCACGAACCGTGGCAAAACGATATGTCAGCCACTCCTGCAGAATAGTCCGCAAATCCTTCACTTCGGGACGACCATTCAGGCCGATCATATTCAGATTTACCCGATAACTGCGTTCCAGATCGGTCGTAGCGCACAAATGCCCCATCAACTGACCCGGATCCACCCGCTCAGAAGCAGGCAACAACACCAACCGGGTTTCCTGATCAGACTCATCCCGCACATCAGCCAGCCAGGGCAACTTCTTCGCCTGCATCTGCGCACCAATCTGTACCAAGATATTCGCACCCGAAACCTGATACGGTAACGCCGTAATCACAATCTGACCCTGTTCAACCTTCCAGCGCGCACGAACACGCACCGAACCAGTTCCGGTAGCATACAAAGCACGCAACGCGGTCACTGGCGTAATGATATCAGCCGTGGTCGGATAATCCGGCCCCGGAATAAAATCACAAACCTCCGCCAGACTGGCATCCGGATGATCAATCAGATACACACAAGCCTGTACCACCTCACGCAGACTATGCGGCGGAATATCGGTTGCCATACCTACCGCAATACCCGTAGCACCATTCAGCAAAATATTCGGCAGGCGCGCTGGCAATTGCTCCGGCTCCTGCAAAGTACCATCGAAATTCGGCTGCCAGGGAACCG
>JAHDCB010000017.1 GCA_020630035.1 Gammaproteobacteria bacterium | reverse complement strand
AACGCTTGCCAGAAACCTGTGGTAGCAAATCACCACATCAGTTTGAATCGCACCCATCGGTGGAGCAACCCGTGAGATAAGACAGATCCTGCCGCAAACGGCGACAGATCTGATCCCAGTCATGTTCGGCGACAACCCAATCACGCAGTGACTGCCGATAAGCACCATTCGTCTGTAGAGCCAGGGAGGTCTGTCGCACAATGTCAGACACAGTATTCGCCGGGTCGGACCGCAACCGCATAATATCGCCGACTTCTGCAGGCAATACCGTTGCCGCAGCCTGAATGCCAGCCGCCATCCCGGCAAAGTCGGTACCGAGCGGAAAACAACCCGCGGCAATCGCCTCCAGAAACACCAGTGGTCCCGCTTCTGCCAGCACCGAAGGAAAAATCGCGACATCACTCAGCGACAACACATGACACAATTCTACGTGCTGCAAATAACCGGTGAAAATCACCCGATCAGCCCGCACATGGCGTTGTGCCCGCAAAAAATAATCTTCCCACTCTCCCTGCGACTGCTCAAAATAAGCCCTAACCGGCGCAAACGCGGCCACTTCGTGCGGCTCAATGCACCGTCCCAGATGCAACAACCGGCAAAACAAATCGGCATCACCAGCACTGAGAGCAAAGACCAGCGCCTCCAATACCGCTCGCTGCGGCCCGTGACCAACAATCACCAGTCGGACATGCGGATTTTGTGACAAAATGCCTGGCAGTGCGGCAATCAAGGTAAACAGCCCCTTATTCGCAATCAGCCGACCAACAAAAATCAGCACCCTGGTCTGTGTCACATCAACCTCCGTCAGAGCACGAAGGTTCTCAACATCCGGCACCTTGTGCTGACCATATCCAGTATCCTGCAACCAGGTAGCCACTCCAGACAGGTCGCAACCATCACCGCCGTTAGTCAACAATCCATCAGCAAGACCATGTGTATCCACCACATAACAGGCACTGTCTCGCATTTGAGCCACTAGCCGGGGCACAATAGGCGCAGCATCCGCAACAGGGCACTGCGACTTCAGATCGTGATACAGTCGGTGCAGATTCTTCGCTCCCTGATGTAGCGGTACCCGAGAGAATAGGCTCGTATCCACCCCAGTGTTGAGCAAACAGATCTGACGGGCCAGATCAGGCAAATCCGGAAACAAGGCAGTGACCCTATCCACCATCTCCGTGCTCAGCGCATAAATCCGCTGTGCACTCCGGAAGGCCTGTTCAGCATAGCGATAAAAGCGCTGATCCCGCTTCACCGCATACTCAATCGCACTACCATGCGGCGTGATCACATACGGAACCGCACATGACTCGGCCATACGTTGCGCCACCACCGACATCAAAACCGCATGATTCGCATGCATAACCCGTATCGGATAAGTCTTCAGTATGTCACGTAATACTTGCTGATGCTGATGCAGGTAGACCTCAATTTCCTCATCGCACCACGCCACCATCGGACGTACATCGGTAAACTCCGCGTAATGATCCACCACATACACCGGCAACCGCCCACCCAACAACGGCTTATGCAGAATACAAGTGCCCGAATACATTGAGGGTGTACTACGCTGCCATACCGTTTCCCTGCGACCATCCGGGTGATACGCCAGCGCTTCGCTGATAAACGGATAGCACTCAGGCTGCCCTTCCTGACAGACCAAGTGCACTGTTTCACCCTGTCGACAAAGTGACTCAACCATCGACCGGGTCCATAAATTACTGCCGGAGCCATCCAGCAGATAACCATGTAAAAATACAATCATTTTAGCTCCTTCATAACTCTTATACTTTTTGTCAAAGAAAAATAGCAACTATTCAGCGTATATATCCCTAATTTATCAATGACTTAGCATTTTTCAGATTTTATCCTGAAATTGTAAGTCATTGATAAATAATAACTATATCATTTGGCGCTTGAAAACGAATCCCGCAAGCCATTGATTCATAATGAATTTTTATGCTGAATAGTTACGAAAAATATTTATGTGGAAAATCAAGTTATGAAAAACCATAAAATAAAGATCCCCACAGCAAGCTGCGGGGTATTTGGGTGCTAATTAATAGCTCACAACAATGTCATTAGCAGTGGGTATTTTAAATATTCTGCCAAAACCTTTTGATTTTTTATCGTAGCAAGCTACGGGGAATCAGACCCTGAGAGATTGAATTATGGGACTACCATGCTGCACAGAAACAAGGTATTTTTTAGTTTACAATAGTTCATTCTAACGCAATCCGACTATAGCACAAAACTCACAATATGAGTTGAGGGAACCTCTAAAAACTATTTCGCTTGCAAATACTTCGTTAAAAAATTCTCATGTACGCTTTGTACACTGCGCTTTTTCGCCTCGTCTTTGCTGTGCTCGTCACGTTTTTAGAGGTGCCCTTGAGTCATATCTTTCAAGGCTATATGGAATCAGTGATTCATCATATACACGTATCAACCGAAAACAATAAAAATCTTGGTAATCAGATAATCGTCCGCGCCTTATCCGGTGATGCCTGTGCAGAGATACTGGCGAAATTGCCGATAAAAAACAAGTCCGACCAAGTCAAGGCCGTAGCCTATCAATTCAACATAATACAATCAGCCTCATAAAGGGTTTGCATGAAAACACGAGTGTACATTTTATATACCGGTGGCACCATTGGTATGGCACCGAAAGATCCGAATGACCCTTACAGCCCATTAGAACCAAAACCACTGTCCGACCTATTACGTTTTGTCCCTGGTTTTTCTGTGAAAGAAGCTAAGTCTTATCGTTCTGACACAGCCAGACAGCTTGCAAAAAAACAGCAAGAGTCTCTGCAGAAACTAGAGCGAGCAGAACAAAAACAAGCTGCTCTCAAAGAACCTGATCCGACTTTGCAACATGAGATCGCAAAACTTATTGAGCACAAACCAAACTTTCTGGAGCTGGATAGTGGCAATGTGATTGAGTTCGGTAGCGGCAGCATTGAGCCGGTTGACTCGTCCGACATTTCACCAACACAGTGGATACAGATCGCACAAAAGATTCGGACAGTGTATGCCGATTATGATGGCTTTATTGTATTGCATGGCACCGATACGATGGCCTATACCAGCTCAGCCCTGAGCTTTATGTTTGAAAACCTGGATAAGCCGGTCATCGTTACCGGGTCCCAATTGCCGATCGCGGCCACCCGGACGGATGCTGTCTTGAACTTTACCAATGCGATTTATGTCGCCGGATATCAGGCGACGGACCTACCGCTGATTCCGGAGGTGGTGATCGTGTTTGCCGATAAGGTCTTACGCGGCTGTCGCGCCACTAAGGTCAGTTCTTCCGACTGGGCCGGGTTTGATTCGCCCAATTTTCCGCAATTGGGGACGATCGGTGAACATATCACGATCAACACCAATTATTTGTTACCACGGCCCGACGGCAAACGGTTTTTTGTCAAGACTGACCTGGTACCACAAGTGTTCAATATCAGCGTGTTTCCTGGCTTATTAGAAGGCCCGATGCGTAAGTTATTCTTAGATGGTGATACTGAAGGCATTGTGTTACGCACCTATGGCACCGGGAATGTGCCAGGGAATGAGGGTTTTCTGCACATGGTAGAACAATCCGTGCAGGGCGACGCGCTGACCAGTATGACCGGTGACATACAGCCTAAGGTGATTGCCAGTGGGCGTTTGATTGTGAACATTTCGCAATGTACCCAGGGCACGGTTGAGATGGGCCTGTATGAAGCCAGCAGCGGTATTCTGGAGCGGGGGGTGTTATCCGGGCTAGATATGACGCCGGAAGCGGCGCTGACGAAATTGATGTGGACCCTGGGCACACAGTTCGGATCTGGCCGGATTGCTCAGATGCAGATCAGCCAGCGCGGTGAACAGACCGAAAACCTGTTTGATCTGCGCTACGGTGCGGTTGCCGCAGGCGACCCGGTGTCGGTATTTACCGCATCCGCCGCGCCGGATGGCCGGTTGGATCGCGACCGGATATCGCGTGCTATGCTGCGCCTGTCTGGCCTGGGTGTAAAGGGCGTGGAGGATGGTGAACGAGTGGATGTCCGGGTCTTCATGAATATGCCACGTGCTGATCACCGCACAACAGTAGATGAAGCACGGTGTGTCGCCAGCATCAGCTTTGTGCATGAGGCTGACAAGCCAGTGCAGACCCGGATGCAGAACATCACCTATAAGACGCAGAATGTGATCGGCAGTGGTGACGTGATTCTGACCCTGGTCACCAGCTCACCACAAGTGAAGTTGTTCTTCAAAGGTCTGTATCTGGCGGTGTATGCCAAATCCTGACGTCGCTCACTGACACCGAGGGCAAGCTCCAATGTCGCATGATCAGAATTTCAAGAATATGCTGCTGGACTATCCTCTGGAGGCATTGCGCTTTTTTGCCCCGGCAGAAGCGCAGAAACTGAGTGGTCATTTTAAGATTACGCCGCTGCGCCAGGAACAGCTCAAACGTCGATTGGGTGATCGCTTCCGCGAGCTGGATTGTCCGTTGCAGGTCGAATGGCCGGATGGTGAGCGTGCTGCATTATTATTCGCGGTAGAAGAAGAAACTGAGCCCCGTCACTTTTCAATCCATCGACTGGCACATTATTGCCTGGATCTGGCGGAACTGTGCCAGACTGACCGGATCGTCCCGGTGGTCGTTTTTTTGCATGCAGGCCGATGTGCCCAATACCTGCATTTAGGCAGTGGCGGAGAACCTTACCTCGGCTTTCGCTATGTCGCCTGTCATCTACCTCGTCTGTCGTACGCTACTTATCAAGATAGTGACAACATTGTGGCCTGCTTAAATCTGCTGAACATGCGCTATGATGCACAGGATAAGGTCGCCGTGTATGCTCAGTCCATGCGCCGCCTGCTCTGCCTGGAACAACACCCGGATAAACAGGCCAAGTACATTGACTTTATCGATATTTACGGTGATTTGACCGAACAGGAACAACAGCAATATCAACATGACTACCCTGAGGAGGAACGCATCATGATGGGAAGATTAGCGCAGGCTCGCCAGGAAGGTTGGCAGAAAGGACAGCAGGAAGGCTGGCAGAAAGGCCGCCAGGAAGGGGTATCAGCAGGTATCCAACGCGGTGCCGCCAAGATGTTACTGGCACAACTGAAGCTGAAATTCGGGACAGAAGTGAGTGCCACTGTGCACGATCAGGTTGCCCAAGCAGATGCCGACACATTGCAACACTGGTCTGAGCAGCTGCTGAGCGCACAACGATTACCACAAGTTCTTAACTCACAGCCTGGTCAATAATCGACAATGCCACGCCTCCGCGAAATTCCTTACAACTACACCTCCCTGAGTGATCGCGAAATCGTGATCCGTTATCTCGGCGAGCCGAACTGGCAACTGATTGAGTCGTTGCGCAGTACGCGCCGTACCGGCCGCTCAGCACAAATGTTGTTTGAAGTGCTTGGCGACCTGTGGGTTGCAGAGCGTAACCCATACCTGCAAGACGATCTGCTGCATAACGCGGATCGGCGTAAGGCACTGGTGGTGGCACTCAATCATCGCCTGAACCAGTTCGCGAAGCGGATTAATCAGAATACCGATGCTGAACGCCTGCTAAACGCCATCCAGCACGCTGTTGATCAGTTCAGCAGCCGGTTCAGCGATACTCTGGCATTACGTCAGAAGGTGCAACACGCCCTGCAGCCGCTGACCCGGAAAGATAATATCGATTTCAGCGGCCTGGCACGCGTCTCGCATGCCACTGATGCAACCGACTGGCGGGTCGAAATGCCGTTTGTGGTGATCACCCCGGATACTGAAGCCGAGATTGCCGCTATTGTCCGGGCCTGCATTGATTGTGGTCTGACTCTGATTCCACGCGGTGGCGGTACCGGTTATACCGGCTCAGCCGTCCCTCTGGACGCACACTGTGCAGTGATCAATACCGAAAAGCTGGAAGACCTGTCGTCTATAGAAACAATTTCGCTGCCGGGTGTGGATGAACCGGTCGCCACCGTACGTACCAGTGCTGGTGTGGTCACCCGGCGCGTCTCAGAACTGGCAGCCCAGCATGGCCAAGTGTTTGCCGTAGACCCGACTTCACAGGATGCCTCTACCATCGGCGGCAATATCGCGATGAATGCCGGCGGTAAAAAAGCCGTCTTGTGGGGCACCACACTCGATAATCTGGCCAGTTGGCGCATGGTCACACCGCAGGCCGACTGGCTGGAAGTGACCCGCCTGAACCATAACCTGGGCAAGATACATGACCAGGCAGAGGTCAGCTTCCGCCTGCAACGCTACGCACCGGATGGCACCACGCCGCAAGGCTCGGCAGAAACCCTGACCATGCCCGGCCAGGCATTCCGCAAGGTCGGCCTGGGTAAGGATGTCACCGACAAATTCTTGTGCGGTTTGCCAGGCGTGCAAAAAGAAGGCTGCGATGGCCTGATCACCTCAGCACGCTTTATCCTGCACCGGATGCCGGCACATACCCGCACCGTTTGTCTGGAATTTTTCGGTCAGGATCTGGCAGAAGCAGTGCCGGCGATTGTGGAAATCACCACAGCGATTGAGGCCACCGAGGGTGTGCAGATTGCCGGACTGGAACATCTGGACGAACGCTATGTGAAGGCAGTGGGCTACAGCACCAAGGCCGCACGACGCGCAACGCCGAAGATGGTTCTGCTGGCAGACCTGGTCTCAGATGACGAACAACAGGTTGCCGACACTGCCAGCCGGGTAATTGGCATGGCAAATGCGCGCCAAGCAGAAGGCTTTGTCGCGATCAGCCCGGCAGCACGCAAAAAATTCTGGGCCGACCGCGCCCGCACCGCAGCCATTTCAGCGCATACCAATGCGTTCAAAATCAACGAAGACGTGGTGATCCCACTAGATCGGCTGGCAGATTACAGTCGCGGCATCGAGCAGATCAACATCGAACAGTCGATCCGCAACAAGCTCCAGACCACCCAGACCTATCAGGCCATACTCACCACATACCCACTACCGGAAGAGAGTGACGGCGACATATTGCGTAACAAACTGGCACTGGCACAGGAGACTGTCACACAAGTCGGCCAGCGCTGGCAAACCTTGCTGGATCAACTGGACAACCCAGCAAACCCGGCAATCCTGTTACCAGCTGAAGCCGACCGGCAACAGCCGGACGACACCCATCTGACGATGTTGTTACGCCGCGATATCCGGGTCTCATATCGCCAGGAGCTGAAAGCACCATTACGCGACATCTTACAGGGTGAAGAACTGAAGGCGTTACGCGAACAACTGCGCACGGCACATCTGAACAACAAAAATGAACGACTGTTTGTCGCCCTGCATATGCACGCCGGCGACGGCAACGTGCATACCAACATCCCGGTACATTCGCACAACTACCAGATGTTGCAACAGGCGGATCAGATCGTCGCCCAGGTAATGCAACTGGCGCAGCAACTGGACGGCGTCATCTCCGGCGAGCATGGTATCGGGCTCACCAAAATCAAATATCTGACCGAAGACAAGCTACAAGACTTCGTCGCCTACAAACAACAAGTTGACCCGGAACAACACTTCAACCGGGGCAAACTGATGCCCGACTCCGGGCTGGAACGCGCCTATACCCCATCATTGCAACTGGTCGAACAGGAAGCAATTCTGCTGGAACAAAGTGAGTTGGGTGCACTGAACGACGATATCAAACATTGTCTGCGCTGCGGCAAATGCAAGCCGAAATGTATGACCCATGTGCCGCGCGCTAACCTGTTGTATTCACCGCGCAACAAAATCCTCGGCACCGGCCTGGTGATCGAAGCATTTTTGTACGAAGAACAAACCCGGCGCGGAGTAGCCCTGCAACATTTCGACGAAATGAACGACATTGCCGACCATTGCACCGTGTGCCACAAATGCGAAGCGCCCTGTCCGGTAAACATCGACTTTGGTGAGGTCACCATCCGGATGCGCAAAATCCTGCACGACACCGGCAAAAAAAAGCGCAACCTGGGTACCTGGGCCGCGATGCAGTTCCTGAACACCACCCACCCGACCACCATCAAATGGCTGCGCAAAGGCATGATCGACTGGGGCTTCAAAGGCCTCAGCCTGATGCACGACCTGGCACGACGCAGCGGCCTGCTGCCGGCAGACCAACCACCTGCCGCCACCAACGGCAAGCTCCAGATCAGCACTATCGCGGTGGACATGATCCGGCGCCCGATCCGGGTCGAACTGCCGAAACAATCCTACCGCGCCGCTCTGGGCCTGGAGAAGGCGGACTACATCCCGATCATCCGCGATCCGGCACGCACCGCAGAACAACACGATGCCGTGTTCTACTTCCCGGGATGCGGCTCAGAACGACTGTTCTCAGACATCGGCCTGGCGACCATCGCGATGCTGTACCAGACCGGGGCCAGAACCATACTGCCGCCCGGCTACCTGTGTTGCGGCTACCCACAAACCAGCGCCGGACAAGCCGCGAAGGGACAACAGATCACCACCGAAAACCGAGTGCTGTTCCACCGGGTTGCAAATACCCTGAACTACCTGAACATCCAGACCGTGGTGGTGTCCTGTGGCACCTGCATGGATCAGCTGCTGAAATACGAATTTGAGCAAATCTTCCCCGGCTGCCGGTTACTCGACATCCATGAATACCTGGTCGAACAAGGGCTCAGCCTGGATGGCGTCGATGGTGTGCAATATCTGTATCACGATCCGTGCCACAGCCCGATGAAACAACAGAACCCCATCCAGGTCGCCAGTACCCTGATGGGCAAAGACGTCGCCCTGTCGGATCGGTGTTGCGGCGAAGCCGGTACCCTCGGTACCTCACGCCCGGATATCGCCAACCAACTGCGCTACAGAAAACAAGCAGAACTACAACAAGGCATCCGCGACCTGACCGGCCAAGCCCGCGCTGCCGAAGGACAAGTCAAGCTGCTGACCAGTTGCCCGGCCTGTCAGCAAGGACTCACCCGGTACGGCGATGCAACCGGTCTGAAAACCGACTACATCGTGGTTGAGATGGCAAAACACCTGCTGGGCGAGGGCTGGCAGGCACAGTTCCTGCAAAAAGCACAACAGGGCGGCGTTGAGCGCGTCTTGTTATAACGCACGCCTGATCACACCACATGATCCGACTCCACCAGATCACCCTGCAACGCGGCATCCAGCGCCTGCTCGACACCGCTACCGTCACCCTCCAGCCACGCCGCAAAATCGCCCTGGTCGGGCGCAACGGCTGTGGCAAATCCAGCCTGTTCGCCCTGCTGCAAGACCAACTCACGCTCGAAGCAGGCGAGCTCACCCTACCAGCCGGCTGCCGTATCGCCCACATGGCGCAGGAAATCGCCCACAGCGACCGCACCGCGCTCGATTTCGTGCTGGACGGACACACCGCACTGCGCGAGATACAAGCCCGGATCGCGGCAGCCGAAGCAGCAGACGAAACGATGCAACTGGGCGAACTATATGCCGAACTGGAAGCACAAGGCGGCTATCACGCCGAATCTCAGGCCGCTGAACTGCTACACGGCCTTGGCTTTGCTGCCACCGACCAGCACCGCCCCGTCACCGAATTCTCCGGCGGCTGGCGCATTCGTCTGAACCTGGCCCAGGCATTGATGCGGCCCTCCGACCTGCTGCTATTGGATGAGCCAACCAACCACCTGGATCTGGACACCATCGCCTGGCTGGAACGCCGGCTGCAACAATATCCCGGCACCCTGATTTGCATCTCACATGATCGCGACTTCATCGACCAGGTCGCCGATAGCATTCTGCACCTGACCGGGCAACAACTACACCTGTACAGCGGCCACTACACCGACTTTGAACGTCAGCGGGCAGCACAGATCGCCAGCCAGCAGGCACGCTACGCGCAACAGCAGCAACAAATCCGTCAGATCCAGGGTTTTATCGACCGGTTCCGCGCCAAGGCGAGCAAGGCAAAACAAGCGCAAAGCCGACTGAAACAACTGGCAAATCTGGAACAAGTTGCACAAGTACAGGCCGACAGCCCATTTCGCCTGCAATTCCTGCCACCCGAGCCATTGTCACAACCGCTGCTCAGTGCGCAAGACTTACAGCTCGGCTACACCGATCAACCAGTGCTGCGCCAGGTTCATCTGAGTCTGCTACCGGGCGACCGGATCGGCCTGCTGGGCGTGAATGGCGCCGGCAAATCAACCCTGATCCAGGGCCTGACCGGTGCCCTGGCACCACAAGCCGGCAGCGTGACACACGGCGAACATTGCCGCATCGGCTATTTTGCCCAACACCAACTGGAGGCCCTGGACACAGACGCGAGCGCTCTGGTACACCTGCAACGTACCAAACCGGCCGCCAGCGAAGCCCAAATCCGCCAGTTTCTGGGCGGATTCGACTTTCGCGGCGACCAGGCACTGGCACCAATCGCTCCCTTCTCCGGTGGTGAAAAGGCACGGCTGGCCCTCGCCCTGATCGTCTGGCAGCAACCCAACCTGCTGCTGCTGGACGAACCGACCAACCACCTGGATCTGGAGATGCGCAGCGCTCTGACCCTGGCCCTGCAATCCTTCACCGGCGCCCTGGTAGTCGTCTCACATGACCGCCACCTGCTACGCCACAGCGTCGACCAATACTGGCTGGTGGCCGACGGACAGGTCAGCGAATTTCGCGGCACCCTCGATGAATACGAACCACGCCCATCCACCCGACCCACAACACGCCAGCCTGGTAGCCACCACAAAAAACAACAGCGGCAACAGACGGCTACCTCCCGTAAAGCACAGGCAGGCATCCAACGCAAAATCCAGCAGGTTGAACACCGCATGGAACAACTGGATACCGAACTACATACTCTGGCTAACGAATTATCAGACCCGGCCCTGTATGCGGCAAACGATAAAGCCAAACTACCGGAACTAACCCAACGACAAACTCAACTGCAACGTGACCGGGATGCATTGGACGACGACTGGTTACAACTCCATGAGCAACTCACGCCCTGAATAACCGACGCAGCACTTGTCATGCAGAAAGACATTGTTACCAAAAGTCTGATTGAAGCCTTGGCCACTTGTCTGGTCACCCGCCTGCTGAAGATCCCCGTGATTCCAGGCAGCATCGAATGGCTGGATACCGAGCAACACCGGGTTGAGAACCGGCGCGCCGATATGGTGGTACGTCTGCAATCCGACGAAAATACGGCACCAGCGCTACTGCATCTGGAAATCCAGAACAACAACCATGCACAAATGCCGCTGCGAATGTTACGCTACTACACTGATATCCGGTTACGCTGGCCACAAGAGCCACTACGCCAATACCTGATCTACACCGGTAAAGAAAGGCTGACCATGCCGGCCGGCCTGCCGGAATTCAACTACCACTACGAACTGATTGATATGCGCACCATTGACTGTGCGCTACTCCTGAGTGAGGATACCCCGGACGCGCTGGTACTCGCGATTTTGTGTGACTTCAAAGGGCGTGCCGCACAGGATATTGTCGGCTACATCATCAAGCGCCTGTATCAGCTAACGCGGGAACGTGACGATACATTCCGGCGCTACCTGCATATGCTGGAGCTGTTATCCGAAAATCGCGACCTGCAAGATACTGTCAAGGAGACCGAACAGATGCTGACTGATTTCAATATAGAACGACTACCATCTTTTCAGATAGCAACTCAAAGAGGCCTCGCACAAGGCTTAGAACAAGGCTTAGAACAAGGCTTAGAACAAGGCTTAGAACAAGGTATGGAACGAGGCGTGGAACAAGGGCGAAAACTTGAACGCAACGCAGCGCAGGCCAGGGATTACGCTAATCGACTGAGCTTTGCAACCAGGCTAATCGGTCAACTCGACGATCAGCAGATTGCCGAGTTATTTGATCTGACACCGCAGGAAGTCGCAGCACTGCACTGAACTGAACTGACTATGCGTTCCACTACTACGTCAGTAATCGAACCAAGGGTCAGATCATGGTGGTAACCCCTGGTGCAACCAACGGCTCTGCGATCGGCTGGCTCATCTGTTGCCTCTGGCTACCACTGACGATATCTGACCTCCTGGCCGCACCCGATTCTGCTCAACGCTACGGTCCAGTACAGGCGAATGAAACCTTATGGCGGATCGCCACCAAACTACGCCCGCCGGATGTCAGTACGGCACAGACGGCTGTCGCCTTGCAACAGGCCAACCCACGTGCCTTTGCCAGCGGCGATATTCATCAGCTACTGGCGGGAGCTATCCTGCAAATTCCGCCACCAGCCGAAATTCGCCGCATCAGTGCGACAGAAGCCGCTGCACAATTTCAGCCATCCCAGGGTGCACCGCCGGTAACATCCAACCCGGCACCGCCCCTACCCAAGCCTGTCGCAACACCAACGAACTCTCCCCATACCACTCAACCTTTGTTTGCACCCTGGATGTTCTGGTCAGGCTGCGTGGTATTCGGTCTCGTAATTATTCTCGGCATGTTCGCCTGGCGTAAACGGTCTCAGGAAACAGCCTACCCTGCCACTTTTGCCGCTTCTGCCTCACTCACGCCCATCCCGGTACCTACCCGTGCACAACCTGATTGGCTGACATCATCGCAGCAGGATACACCAGTTGTCGCCGAGGTCTGGCCTGATTCAACAGAGTCACTGTCGTTAGCCCCACCAGGCACATCAATACAACGTTCAACCCGGGCTGCTGGCATTCAGGTAGACGAGTATCCTGATACCCCGCCAGATTCACCCATGCCGCTGCAGCAGGTGACTACGGCGCATAAAGATCTGATACAGCACCGGGATCACAATCAGGGTGAGCAGGGTTGAAAACGCCAGGCCCCAGGTAATTGCGGTCGCCACCGGCCCCCAGATCAGGGATTTACCACCGAGTCCGGTCGCCAATGAAAACAGACCAGCTATCGTCGTCAGAGAGGTGATCAGGATCGGGATCACTCGCCGCCGTGCGGCATATAAGGTGGCATGAATCAAACTCATGCCGCTGCTCAGACGTGCATTCCCGGCTGAGATCAACACGATCGCGGCATTCACTGCAATCCCCGCCAGTGCAACGACCCCATACAGGGTATACAGACTGAGTGGATTCTGTGAGACCAGCAGACCATAAGTAACACCGGTAAACGCCATCATCACCGTCGACAGGATAATCAACGGCTGAAAGTAGCTGCGAAACTGGGTGCCCAGGATCGCATACATAACACCCAGTCCGGCGATGAACAGGAGCAACATGCTGTCCAGGCTTTCTTCGATATCGTCCAGTTCTCCGCTGAAGTCCAGATTTATATCAGGATAGGTCGCCTGTTCTGCCTGCCAGGCAGCCATAATCTGCGCATTGGCGGTGTGGGTATCCAGCCCGCCCTCGACCAGATCAGCCTCCACTGTAATCGCGCGACGGAAATTATGGTGGCGAATGTTGCCCAACCCCGGTTCGCGCGTGGCGTCCACCAGGGTATGCAATGCCACACTACCGCCTTGTGGTAACGGCATCTGGTAGTCCAGCAATTCAACGATATCCTGTAACGGTTGCTGGATACCACGGACACGTACTTCCAGTTTTTCGCCTTCGTGCCGCATATCGCTGACAACCAGCCCATCGACCAGGAGTTGCAACGTGCGATTGATGTCCAACGGATTCAGTCCAGCCCGATGAATCGCCTCAGCATCCAATTGCAATACCAGTTCACTACGTCCTTTGCTGGCATCATCTTCAATATCGATAATGTCCGGCATACTGCGCAGAATGGCTTGTAGCCGGTCTGCGGCCGCACGAATTTCAGCATACTCATCACCACGCACCTTGATGCTGATCGGCTTCGCGGTCGGCGGCCCACCTGCCAGGCGCAGGAAGGAGACACGCAGTGGCCCGGGGATCGCCTCGACTACCTGGCGCAGGTCGTCGGTCATCTGTTGCACCGTCCGCAACTCAGGTGTCTTCGGATGCAGTCCAACCATAATCTGACCGACATGGTCACCCAGACGTGGAGCCGTTTCGGTGAACATATTACCGGCATAGCTGATGACCGCTCGTACTTCCCCTGGTCGCAGGTTACGCTGCACTACCGCCTCAATCTGTTCGACCTTCGCCATCGTGTATTCCAACGGCGTCTCAGGTGGCATTTCGACATTCACATAAAATAGCCGGATAGTATCCGCTGCAAAAAAATTGACCTTTACCCAACCCGCCGCAAAACCCGCAATCGCAGTGATAAATACCACGGCAACCAGGGTCAGAGTCAGAATTTTATGCCGCAATGCCTTGATCAGCAAACGTACATACCGAATCTGAATCGCGCGCGTCAGCCGTTCACGCAGCCGCTGTATCCGCGATGGCTGACGAAAACTGACTTTTGCACCAATCACATGTGCGGGTAGCATCCAGAAAGATTCGATCAATGAAATCGCCAGGCCAATCACCACGACTAGCGGGACAACCCGCATAAAATCACCCAAAATCCCTGGTAGGATAATCAGTGGTCCGAAGGCAGCCATGGTCGTCAACACGGCCGCCGTGACCGGTGCTGCCACTTCGCGCAGTGCGGCCAGACTCGCATTTAGCGCATCCATACCACGTTGCAGCCGGTAATAGATCGCTTCGACCACAACCACCGCATCATCCACCAGCATACCCAGAACAATCACTACACCCAGCAACACCATCACATTCAGTGTCTCGCCGGTCAGTGACAGAATCCAGAAGGTGCCCGCCAGAATGAATGGGATGCCGATCGCCGTCAGCAGCGCAATGCGCGTACCCAGAAACAACCAGGCCACACATAACACCAGCAGCAACCCGATCAGCGCATTGGTCTGCATCAGATCAATCGCATTACGCGTGATCAGTGTCTGATCATCGACCAGTACCAATTCGATACCGGCACCGGCCAACAATGGCCCGCGTGCCGCCAGATACGCGTTGATCCGTTCGACCAGCTCCAGCGTATTCGCATTCGCCTTTTTCATGATGCCAAGCAGCACTGCTGGCCGACCCTGGTATTGAGTCAACTGACTCGGCTCACTACGCCCACGCTGTACCTGCGCCACCTGACCCAGGGTGATTTCACTCTCTGCCCCGACAATCGGACGTGATGCCAGATAACTCGGGGCGGCATCCGAACCGACCAACCGCACCAGCCAGTCCTGCTGCCCGATGCGCACATCACCCGCTGCAATATCCTGAAAAAAAGCACGTACCGTATCCGCAATCTGGCCTGGGGTCAGGCGCAGCTTTTCCAGCTCATCCGGCACAAACAATACCTGCAATTCCGGGTCTGGCAACCCGACCGGGTCCACTCGATCCACACCCTTCAGTCGTTCAATCTCTTTTTTGATATTCTTCGCCTGACGCCGCAGATCTTCATCCAGTGCCTGCCCGACAATCGCCACTGTGGCTGACGGAAATGCATTCGCACTGGTAATCTCCAGAATCTGCGGATCGCTCGCTGCCTGGGGCAATTCATCTGCGCGATTCTGGATGCCGCGCCGCAGATCGGAAACTCGTTTGTCGAAGGTGCGCTCATCAATGTCCTGAAAACGCACCAGAATACTGGAGACGCTGGTACGTGAATTTGAGGTAATAAACTTGATGTCCGAAATCTGCTCAATTTCCTCTTCCAACGGATCAGTGACCTGTTTCTCGACATCCAGCGCACTCGCACCAGGCAATACCGTGGTAATCACAATCCAGTTAAAATTGATCGTCGGATCCTGCTGACGCGGCAGCTGTTGATATGACAACAGCCCGATTACCAGCACCAGAATAAACGTCAGGTTCGCCAGGACATGATTGCGATACAACGCCTGCAGAAAAGTCTTCATGGCGTCACCTGAATCAGGTCACCATCCTGGAGCCGCTGGCGACCCTCAACAACCAATACCGTTTCCGGCGGCAGATCCACCGCAACTGACTGCCCCTCCTGTGCCTGCGCCAGGGCCATAAAACGTGCCTGGTCTTCCTGTACGACAAAAATACCCAGCTGACCATCACGCCGCACCAGATATTGCGCCGCCAGTATCGGTTGTCTACTGCGCCAGATCAGGCGGCCCGCAGCCCCAACCTCCGCAACCGAACCTGTATCGGCAAACACCAGCCGCGCTTCGCGGGTACGGGTGCGCTCATCCACCAACGGTAACAACGCCCGCAACTGCACCGGATAATCCTGGCCCTGATAACGAAATCTGACCTGATCACCAACCTGCAACGATTCAGCAATGGCCGGTCGTAACTCAGCCCGCACCTCGCGCTGCTCCAGCTGCACCAGCTCCAGCAACGATGAACCTGGGGTCGCATAGCCGCCAACACTGCCCAACCGCCGGCTGACCAATGCCGCAAATGGTGCCCGAATCTGACAATGCTGCACCTGCAACTGCGCCAGATCCTGCTGTACCTGCTGCGTCTTTACCTCAGCACTAGCCGTATTTACTGCCAACCGCCGTTGTTCCAGAATCTCGTTGCTGATGCTACCCTTACGCTTCAGATTCTGCGCCCGCTGCCATTGCGAACGTGCAAAACGCAACTGCGCCTGCGCCCGCCGCCCTGCTGCTTCGGCAGACTGAACCTGCGCCTGATGCATCCGGCAATCCAGTTCAACCAGCACCGTATCCGTAGGCACCACCTCACCGACCCGTACCGGCAGCCGCAAGATCTGACCACTCACCTCAGCCGCAATCTGTGGCCGGTTCAGTGGCTTAACCTGAGCTGGCGCACTGAACACCTGCGGTGAAACCAACTCGCCCAGCACAGCAGTACTCACCGGCACCGCTGCCTGCACACCACCGATCAGCCCCAGGCTGAACCATAACCATGTACGATTACTCACGTCACAAAATCCTCTCCTGACAAACCCACAAACTGATACGATGCCCACCCCGAATGTACAACTGCTTGTCAGCCTGGCGGAACAACGCCTGACCTGGCAACAACACGACCAACAATACCAGTTCCCGGTATCTACTGCACGTCATGGTGCCGGACAACAAACAGACTCTGGCTGCACACCCACAGGCCGACATACGATACACCGAAAGATCGGCGCTGGCTGCCCAATTAACACCATATTTGTCGGGCGCAACAAACAGCCCGACACCTATTCAGCCGCACTCGCCGCACGCTACCCGGAACGCGACTGGATTCTCACCCGGATTCTATGGCTGGCAGGTTGCGAGCCAGGATATAACCAGGGTGGCACACAAGACACCCTGAGCCGCTACATCTACATCCACGGCACGCCCGACACGGAACCGATGGGCATACCCAGGTCACATGGCTGCATCCGCATGCGCAATCAGGACATCATCACTCTGTTTGACCACGTGGATGAAGGCACACCTGTGATCATCACCCAATAACAGACACGCCGGCAAACACACCTGAATATTTTCTCGAATCCGTGATTGCGTGGACAGATGTAACCCTGCTACCAGTGTCAGCGCTTCCGGTATGGCTCTCCGAGGTACGCCATAAACCCATCCATGGGGGCTCGGCTGCGGCCGTCCAGGCCGCAGACGCCCTCGGAGAGCCATACCGG
>JAHDCB010000016.1 GCA_020630035.1 Gammaproteobacteria bacterium | reverse complement strand
AATGACTTACGATTTCAGGATAAAATCTGAAAAATGCTAAGTCATTGATAAATTAGGTATATATATGCTGAATAGTTACGTGGCAGATTGGTTAAAATTGATAAGAAGATTGGAGTACATATTGCTAAGCCTATGTTTTTCTTTATTATTCTCTACCTGGCTGGGCGTTTGCGTCACCGGATAAAGACCGGTTTCTGTCCCATGCGAAGATGGCCCCGAGTCATGTGTTCAGCGGTGGGCATATCTTCAATGCAGCGGGTGTGGCGACTCAACCCTCAACCCTGGTAAGCGGGTACTCTGTCAAGGCCGTTCGTGGCAAGTCAGGTCAATTCTGGTGGACAAATGGCAGCAGCACGCATATGATTGCCAACGGTGCTGGAATGGACTCCGGCACCACCTACTTTTTATTCTCAAAACAGGTGTCCGTATGTTTAGAAAAATTACTCTGACCACATTATTGCTGGGATTTGCTTCTGTCTCTTCTGCTAATTGGGTATCAGGTCTGAGTTATCACCATATCACGGTTGAAGAAAATGGCATGAAACTTGGCTTTCCTGCTATCTCTGGTTCTCTGGGTCATAAAATTCCGATGCAGGACGATCGAATATCTATAATTCCGGAAATTCGAGTTGGTTTGGGTATCGGGGATGATGTAGTCAATTTAATGGGCGTGGATTTCGATGTTGAAATCGACGGCTTTTTAGGTTTATCACTGAAGGGTCAAATGGAGGTTAATAATAACCTGTACGTGTATGTTGCTCCCAGCTACGCAAACTTTAGTGTAACTGCTACTGTTTCCGTAAATAATCAGGATATTGCGTTCACAGGTGACTCGTGGCACTTCGGATTTGGTGCCGGCGTAGGTTATCATTTCGACCAGAAAAGATCGGTTGAATTAGCCTATGAACGATTTGACGGTATAGATGTGTTGAGTGCAGGACTGAAATTTAACTTTTAAGGTGTAGGCTATTCGCAGAATCCGTTAATGATTTTGTTCAGCGGCACAAGGACGTGCCGTTAGTTATAATGAGGTTATCTGCCTTTTTACATTGGTGGTGGCATCAGCTGAAGATGCTGTTACCCACTGCCTGGCGTTGCTCTTGGGAACAGGCTGCTTGTATGTTACACTTGCAACCGACCACAGAGGCGACTTTGAGTTATCATGCGCAGCTACAAAAAGAAATATTTCCTGGTGCAGATATACCTTGCACGGAAAATGCCACACAAGGTCATATCGAATTACAACAGTTTATCGAACAACTCCCACGCCCACCCAGCCATCTGGTTTTGCAGATTTCGCCAGCACAGTATGTGTTAACTGAAGTTGAGTTACCCCTGGCCGCTGAGCAACATCTGCGACAGGCAATCAGCTTTCAGATTCCGCAACTGACGCCCTTCACCACCGACGAGGTGGTCTTTTTTAATGGCACCCGACGACGGGATGCGGCACAGAACAAGTTATTTGTCTGGTTGGTTGTTATCCCACTGAAGACATTGCAGATCTGTCTGGATCAGCTACCGGGTATCTCACCTGCAGCAGCGCAGCAGCCAGATCAACCGCCATCAGCAGGTGAGCCACTACAACTCACTTATCGGCTCGCACGTCAGTACTCCACCTGGTCATGGCGTAATCCGGCCACAATCGGGATTCTGATCGGCTTGGCTCTGGTCAGTGTGCTCGGTCTGCATGGTTATCAACAATGGCAGTCTCGTGAGTATGTGAGGCAACATCTGGTTACTGTGCAGCAGCAGGCTGCAGAGGCAACGCGCCTGCGGCAACAGTTGACACAGGTACAACAGCAGGTGGCAACCTTGTCTCTGTATCAGGCAGCTGCTGTCCCAGCACTAGCCGTATGGCATGATATTACCCGGCGGCTGGCAGATGATACCTGGCTGCATCAGTTTGAAATACAGGGGCATGAGTTGTTTTTACAAGGTGTTACGACAGATGCAGCAGCCTTGATTCCTTTGTTGGAGGCCTCGCCCTATCTGCAACAAGTCAGCTTTATGGCATCGGTGGTACGGGATCCGCAGTCGCAGCAGGATCGGTTTCATATTGGTGCCAATGTGGTATCCGCTCAGACAGACTGATGATGTTACCGGAAGGGCCACGAGGTCGCTGGCTGGCACTTGGCATATTGTTGATTGTGTTCGGTGTTCTGGTACGCCTGATCGGGTTGCCTCTGGGCTCTTGGTATGTTTCGTTGCTGGAGGATCGTCAATTGTTGCTGGCTGAGCTACATCAGGCACAACGCATTGCGCAACATCTCCCGGCATTACAGGTTCATAGTCAGCAAATGGCAGCCCGACAGGCGCTGGATGTTGTTTTATGGCCCGGGAGCAATCAGGCGCTGACTGCCGCTAATCTGCAACATATGGTGCAGCAACAAGTATCTCGTCAGGGTGGCCGGGTATTGAGTACGCGTGTCTTACCAGCTCGGCAGACGTCGACACTGGAGTCTGTGTCTTTGCAGTTGGTATGTCAGATTGATATCACCGGGTTGCAGGCCCTGGTTCATGCATTGACCCAGCATCAGCCATTGTTATTTTTTGAGCAGGTGCATATTCAGGCCCGACCACAGGCGGAGCAGACGCTATTGTCTGTTCGTCTGGTGTTGTCCGGGTTACGCCGTCCGGATCTGTCTCCGGAGGCGACATGATGATATTGTGGGGTGTGCTGCTGGCGATTCTGGCCTGGGGTGGTATTGAGTTGTTGCGCGATCCGACCCGGCTCATCGCCGATCCGCCACCTGCCCAGATCCTGGATTTGCCCGAGATAGTCGTGCCGACGATTCAGCCGGTGCCGTTGGATCAATTTGCAGCGATTGTGCAGCGTCCGGTATTTTTTGCCGGACGACGTTTGCCACAGCCGGCTATTGTCCGGAATACATCAGATACAGCATTAACTCGGGTCGTCCCGCCACGCGCTGAGTTGACCGCGATTTTAACGGACGGGCCGCACCAACACCGGGTGTTGCTGGTCTCACATCGAGGCAAGGAGCGGGTGCTGGCGCTGGGGGATACGATTGATGGCTGGCGGTTAAGCCGGATCGGCACTGATGAGATCATATTGACCGCAAATGAGCAACAACACAGGATGACGCTGTATGATTTTCCTGACCAAACCACCCGACCACCACCACCTTATCGCCCTACTGTGCAATAAACTGGTTTTGCTGGTTGGTGCCGGCATGCTCTGTAGTCTGCTGATGGCTTGCGCACCGCGCCAGATTATCCATCCACCTCTCCCCGCTTCCCAACCTGCCGCTTCTTCCTCACTTGCTATACCCTCCCCGCCTACTGATGCTAATGTCGCATCTGCCCCATCATCCGCTGTAACTGAGTCATCCTCTGGTTTTTACCGTCCCGGTTCCGATAGACTGACTAATCCGCCACATGCCATCGCGGAGCCTGTACCGTCTGACGGCACTGTTACGCTGAATTTTCATAATGCCAGTCTGCCCGGCGTGGTAAAGGTGGTGCTGGGTGATATGTTGCAGGTGAATTATGTGCTGGATCCGGGGGTACAGGGCACGATTTCTATGCAGACCAGTCAGCCATTGCTGCGGGCTGATCTGATCCCTACCCTGGAGTTGCTGTTACGGATGCATCAAGCGGCATTGGTGGTTCAGAACGATTTGTATCAGGTGGTGCCGTTGAGCCAGGCGATCCGTGGTGTGCGTCAACCACAGTTGGGTGATTCGCATCTGCCGTTACCGGCTGGCTTCAGTGTGCGGGTGGTACCGTTACGTTTTGTAGCGGCTGATGAGATGGCGCAGATTCTGGAACCGTTTGCGCTGGGTGCACATCAATTGGTGCGGGTGGATACGCAGCGTAATCTGCTGGTGCTGGCGGCCAGTGGCCCGGAGATGAGTCGGTTGCTGGAGATGATCCATCTGTTTGATGTGGATCGGATGCGTGGTATGTCAGTCGCGTTGTTTGTGCCCGATTTTGTGGACGCCAAGACACTGGGAGATGAGCTGGAGCGGTTGTTGAATGATAAAGACACCGGGCTGATGAAAGGTCTGGTGCGCTTGATGGTGATCGACCGGCTGAATGGTCTGATGGTAGTGACACCCCGTGCCGGCTATTTGGCACGGGTACGCGATTGGGTAAAACGTCTGGATCAGGCACAAAGCCGTGCCGGGCAACAATTGTTTGTATACCGGGTACAGCATGGTAAGGCGGCAGATCTGGCCACAATGCTGAATCAGGTCTTGCAGCCACAGGGGGATGGGGCATCGAAGGTGGTGTTGGCACCTGGCTTAAAGCCGGCTCAGGTCGGCCAGCGAGCAGTATCCAACACAGATGTGGGCTCATCGCTCAGTGATGGTGCCAATGTGCGTATTATTGCGGATGAGCCGAATAATGCATTGTTGTTTCTGACCGACGGGGCGACTTATCAGCTGATTCTGCGCGCGCTGAAACAGCTGGATGTCAGTCCGATGCAGGTGCTGGTTGAGGTGACGATTGCCGAAGTATCGCTGAATGATCGGTTACAGTATGGCGTGGAATGGTTTTTTTCCAATAAGCTGGATACTGGCTTCAGTGGTCTGGGTACCCTGGATCTGGGTGCCAGTGGTGTGAATCCGCTGACACCGGGCTTTTCGTATGCGTTTCGGGGGAGTGGCAATGTGGTGAAGGCGGTACTGAATGCGTTAGCGACCGAAAGCCAGTTGAGCATTGTGGCCTCACCAACCTTGTTGGTGTTGAACAATCAGGAGGCATTGATTCAGGTGGGTGATGAAGTGCCGGTCTCGACACAGCAGCAACAGGCGACAACAACCGACGCGAACATTATCAATAGTATCGAATACCGCCAGACCGGCGTGATGCTGAAGGTGAAACCGCGTATCAATGCGAGTGGCCTGGTGATTCTGCAAGTAGCGCAGGAAGCCAGTCTGGTGCCGGGCGCGAATAATGCTGATCCACTCACGCCACGGATTCAGACTCGTAAGATCAGCAGCACCATCGCGGTCAACAGCGGCGATACGATTGTGCTGGGTGGATTGATTGAGAATAATCAGGATCGTTCGGCTGCGGGCCTGCCCGGACTGCACCGGCTGCCACTGATCGGGCCCTTGTTTGGTAGCCGTGCTGACAATCAGGATCGGACAGAATTACTGATTCTGATCACCCCACGCGCCATCAGTCACCGGACACATCTGTTACAGGCTACGGAGTCCTTCCGGCGTCGCTTACAACAGCTGATTCCGACCGCTGCTGCGTCGTCCTGAATGTAGGCTGAGTGGTACAACTGACCTGTTCTGCCCGTTGCGCTGGCTTGGGGATATAGGCGATCCGCCGCGCAACCAGGCGTAATGCCTGGTAACGGATCATGGCAATCGCCTTCAGTGTGACCAGCGGGTAGCGCCAGAAGGCATGACGCAATGTGGCCTGTGTCAGCGGTTGCCAATGGCCCTGCAGATAGGCGGATAGAGTCGGGTCTTTTTAATTTGAAATAATGAATATCAATGCGACAACGTTGTTCATCCAAGACAAAGCGGAAGTGTAGTGGTCAAGTATTTTCATACCACTTGAGGGGATAAGAGCTGGTTTACGCAGCGATGGCTTGACCACTACACAAGTAAAGGGAGCGGGGCAGAGGATGGTCCGCATAACCCAAGGAAATATGGAGCAAAAAGAACTGGCTCACTATTTACGAACACTGACGTAAAAAGACAGTTTTTTGTCTTTTTTCCTCCGGTAATCCAATGTATTTGTGGTACCTCAACAGGTTTTATAGTGTGTTTTATCCAGGCCGTATTTGCGCATTTTGTCGTATAAGGTTTTGCGTGGTACACCGAGTACCGCCAGGGTTTGTTTCAGGTTGCCCTGGTGTTGGCTCAGTTGTTGGCTGATCAGACATTTTTCAAAATAACCGACCTGTTCTGGCAGGGTCAGCGCGACATCGCCTGCTTCGCCGTGCATGATGCGTTCCAGGTCATAATCCAGAGGTTCGCCCAGCAGTACATATCGTTCGGCAATATTGCGTAACTCGCGTACATTACCCGGCCAGCGATGGGCTAACAGAGCCCGGATATCATCCGCTCCGGGTGGTGGTGCCGGGCGCTCATAACGTGCACCAGCGACCAGGATAAAATGTTGAAATAGCAAGGGGATGTCTTCCAGCCGTTCGCGCAACGGTGGAATCCGTAGTGTGACCACATTCAGGCGGTAGTACAGATCCTCACGAAAGTTGCCTTGGCGACTGGACTCAGCCAGATCCACCTTGGCCGCTGCCACCACGCGCAAATCCAACGGTACTAGCGTGTTGCTGCCCAGTCGTTCGACTGCCCGCTCCTGCAATACCCGTAACAAGTGCACCTGAGTGCTGAGAGGCATGCTTTCGATTTCGTCCAGTAATAAGGTGCCCCGGTCAGCATGTTCGAACCGTCCGATGCGTCGTTTTTTCGCGTCGGTAAAGGCGCCGGGTTCATGTCCGAACAATTCGCTTTCGATCAGATGATCCGGCATGGCACCGCAATTCACTGCGACAAAATGATGTGCCGAACGGCGGCTGTGCTCATGTAATGAGCGTGCCACCAGTTCCTTGCCAGTCCCGGTTTCACCGACGATCAATACATCCGCATCTGTATCTGCAATCTGGTTAATGGTCGCACGCAGTTGTTGCATAGCAACGGTATTGCCAACCAGCCGTGGCCCGGGTGCACTGTGCATTGCCAGCTCGGTTTTTAATCGTCGATTTTCCAGCGTCAGGGCGCGACTATCCAACGCTCGCGCGACCGTATCCAGGAGTCGTTCCGGTGCAAACGGCTTTTCGATGAAGTCATATGCACCATCACGCATCGCCTGTACCGCCATAGCAACATCACCATGCCCGGTGATCAGAATCACCGGTAGGGTCGGATCAAGCTGGCGGATTCTTTCCAGCAGCGCCAAGCCATCCATCTGTGGCATCCGGATATCCGAAATAACCACGCCAGGCCAGTCATGATCCAGCTGGGTCAGTACCGCCTCTGCCCTGGGAAAGTCCTGCACCGCATAGCCGCCCAGCTGTAATGTTTGTACATTTGCCCGGCGTACTGCAGGCTCATCATCAATAAAAAAGACCGGGTGCTGTGTCATGCGAGAGGTATACTGAAGGTAAAGGTGGCTCCACCGCTGGTGGACTGTGCCACTGTCAGGGTGCCACCGGTATGTTCGATAATCTGTTGCGAAATCGCTAGGCCGAGTCCCAGCCCTGCCTGACGAGTGGTAAAAAACGGATCAAAAATCTGCGTTAATTGTGCTTCCGGTATGCCGGGGCCATTATCACTGACTGTGACATAACAAAGTCCTTGATCCTGCTGTACCTGGATAGTGATTCGGGGGTGTGGTGTGTGGGCAGCAACCAGTGCCTGTAATGCATTACCGATCAGGTTGACCAGCACCTGTTCCAGGCGAGTGCTGTCTGCCATAACCTGTAGGTTGGTGTCTGCAACCTGTAGTGTCACACCGGCTTGTTCTGTTTCTCGTTGCCACAAGCGGGTACTCATCTGAATCGCAGCAGATAACGACACCGGCACACAGGCTCCGCTTGATTTTCGTGCAAATTGTTTCAGTTGCGCACTGATGCGTGTCATCCGCTCCACCAGTTGCGTAATCTCGGTCAGATTGGCCGCTGCTGCTGCCGGGGCATCACGTTGTAACAATAATTGCGCATTTCCGGCATAACTACGGATTGCACTCAGCGGCTGATTCAATTCATGAGCTATGCTGGCAGATAATTGGCCCAACATTGCCAGTTTGGCCGTCTGTATCAGTTTATCCTGGGCCGCACGTAAGGCAGTTTCTGCTCGTTGCCGTTCTTCAACCTCATGCTGTAGATCTGCGGTACGGGTCTGCACCCGTTGCTCCAGCTGATGATGTGCCTGTTCCAGCACCTGACGAGCCCGGGCATGATATTGTTGTCGTTGCCAGACCAGGGTGGCGCCAAGCAATCCGATGCCACAGATGGCCAACGCCACCCAGACGGCCTGCCAGGCACGATTGTCTACCCGGTCTAACGGGTTCAGCACGTGTAACTGCCAATCATCTGTTAGCATCGGCTGTTGTACATGCAGGTAATCATGTGTCTGATTATCCGCGATCTGTACCAGTCTGGCTGTTTTAAACTGGCCCGCTATTTGTTTGCTCATGGGAGGTAACGTCTGGCCCGGATAACGCTGGCTTTGTCGGATCTGGTGTCTTTCCTTTGCATTCAATGGCAACCAGGTGCGATACAACCAATCTGGCTGGGTTGCGATAAACACCACACCATCCGCATCTGTCACAAATACCTGCTGACGTGCACCACGCCAGCGTTGCTCCAGCACGCTGATGTCCAGTTTGACCACCACCACCCCGATCACTTGTCCGAGTTGATACACCGGCTCAGAAAAGTAATAGCCCCGTACGGCAGAGGTGGTACCCAAGGCAAAATAACGTCCGGAGTCGCCTTGTAATGCTTGCTGAAAATAAGGTCGATAGGCAAAATTTTTGCCAATAAAGGATCGTTCTTCGGCACTCCAGTTGCTGGCTGCCTGCGTCACACCTGCGCGATCCATCAGATAAATTGCCAGTGCTTGGCTGGTCTGTACGCCTTGATCAAAATATTCGTTCAGTGCCTGACGCGCCGACAGGTTCTGCGGTTGTTCCAGCACCTTACGTACACGTTGATTGGTCGCAAGCAGCGCGGGAATCGCCTGATATTTTGCCAGTTCTCCGGTAACATGTGCCGCATACAAGGCCAACTGTTTCTGGCTGTCTGCCAGATGATCATGCAGTGCAGCCACCCGCACTGACCAGAACACAGCCAGCAAAATCACTGCCAGTACACCCGCAGCGTAAAATAACAGGCGCCACAGATCACTGGTGGTGAGCTTGCCGGGCGTCAATAAGGCTGGTACAGGCAACATCTTTTATATAGCACCATAAGTCTGCAACAATGCAACGAATTGCACTGGGTATTGAATACGATGGCCGCCAGTTTCATGGCTGGCAGGCACAAGGTGGCAACATCCGTACAGTGCAACAATCTCTGGAATATGCCCTGACACAAGTTGCGGCTCATCCGGTACGGGTTGCTTGTGCCGGGCGTACGGATACTGGCGTACATGCGCTGGCTCAGGTGGTGCACTTTGATACTGGTGCACAACGGACTGTACACAACTGGGTTGCCGGCACCAATGCGAATTTGCCACCAGATGTGAATGTCAGCTGGGCACAGGCGGTCAGTAGCGATTTTCATGCGCGTTATTCCGCGCAGGGCCGGCATTATCGCTATCAGATCTTCAACCGTCCGGTGCGCAGTAGTCTGTGGGCCGGAAGAGCGACCTGGATCTATCGGCCACTGGACGTAATGCGTATGCACCAGGCTGCTCAGGCACTGGTCGGAACACATGATTTTTCCAGCTATCGTGCTCGTGCCTGTCAGGCCGCCTCCCCAGTGCGCACGTTGCATCAGATCCGGGTGGAGCGAGAAGGCGAGCTGATTATGCTGCGAGTACACGCGAATGCCTTCTTACAACATATGGTACGTAATGTCGCCGGGGTACTGATCACGATCGGCCAGGGTGAACGCCCGACGGACTGGGCAGCACAAGTTCTGGATGCGCGTAACCGGGCCTGTGGTGGTGTGACTGCTGTGCCGGATGGCCTGTATTTTGCACAGGTGGATTATCCGGCAGCCTATGATCTGCCCTGCCCTCACCACGGTATCAGCCTGTATGAATCTGATTGATCGCTTGATTCTGCGGGAAGTCCTGAAGACGCTCAGTCTGATCATTGTGATTCTGCTGGTGGTCTTGTTTGCCAATCAGCTAGTCCGGCTGCTGAGCAAAATGGCGACCGGTGCTCTCTCGGGCGAACTACTGCTGAGTCTGACGGGGTACCAGATGATCCGGCTATTACCACGTCTGCTACCTGCGGCGTTTTTTTTTGCCCTGTTGTGGGTGCTGGCAGGCATGTATCGCGATAATGAGATGACCGCACTGTACAGCAGTGGCGTAAGTCTTGCCCGGATTTATCGTGCGGCACTGACCAGCGCCCTGCCGATCTGCATGCTCACAGCCGCCTTTTCCCTGTATTGGGTACCCTGGGCAAATGCCGGTATTCAGCAGATTAAACAACAACCACAAACGCCGGATCAAATCAGCTTGATACGCCCGGCTGAGTTTAACGAATATGGTGAAGTAATTGTCTATGCAGCCGCCTTGTCGCCGGAGGGTACCCGCTTACACCAGTTATTTCTGCAGGATCACCAACAGGGTCAGACCGGTATTGTGCTGGCAGACAATGCCCGGGTACACACAGAACCAGACACAGGCGAACGCTACCTGATTCTGCAACAGGGCCGGCGGTATGTCGGTACTCCCGGGCAGGCTGATTACCAGCTCAGTACCTTTACAGAATATGGCCTGCGACTGCCGGTTACCGAACCCATGCCAGCACAACGGCAGATTGCTGCACAACCCAGCAGCCAGTTATGGCAACGGGATCACCTGAGCGCACGAGCTGAATGGCAATATCGTTTGTCACTGCCGCTGGCTGTGCTCATCTTCACGTTGCTCGCCGTGCCACTGGCCCGTGTTGCACCACGCAAAGATATCTATGGCAGAATTGCCCTGGCAATATTGATTTATTTTGTCTATCTGAACCTGCAACGAGCGGCGGAACGCTGGATGGAACAAGCCATCACCCCGGCCTGGCTCGGACTCTGGTGGGTCGCCGCCAGTCTGGCAGCTATCGCGGGATTATTATTCTGTCTCAACTCAGCCTGGCTGACACAACAGTTACGCCGCTGGCGTACCCGGCACGCCGATGCTTAAGTTGTATGAACGTTATCTTGCCCGTACGTTACTCAGCGCTACCAGTCTGACCCTGCTCGCCCTGGTTGGCCTGTTGATCTTTTTTAAGTTTATCGACGAATCAGAAGACCTGAACACAGGCCACTACCAGTTACTGGATGCACTCTGGGTCGCGCTGCTGTCAGCGCCAGGCTATTTGCTGCAGGCCTTCCCGATGGCCGCGCTGCTCGGCGGCCTGCTCGGGCTGGGTAGTCTGGCCAGCCATAGCGAACTGATCGCGCTGCGGGCAGCCGGTATCAGCCTGAGTCAGATCGTCGTTGCGGTTGCCAAAACCGGGCTGCTATTACTGCTATGTGTGATCATCTGCAGCGAATGGCTGGCACCTTATACAGAACAACAGGCACAACAATGGCGCCTGGTACGACAGCAGGGAGCGATTACTCATCAGACCGACGATGGCTTGTGGGCACGCGACGGTAATACCTTTGTACACATTGCACAAATTCACACCAGCACACAATTAAGTGGTATTACCAGCTATATTCTGGACGAACAGAACCAGCTACGTATTCATCAACAAGCTGCGAATGCCCGCTATCAGGACGGCCATTGGCAACTATATAACATCCTCCGCACACATTTTCTTGCAGACAAAGACCAGGCCTATACCACACAACAGACCCAGGCCCGCTGGGATACCCTACTGAGTCCGGAACGGCTCGCTGTGATCATCCGCGAGCCGGCTCTACTGACCTTGCCCGAGCTATATCAGACCATCCACTATCTGCGTGACAACGGGCAACAGGCACGCGACTACCAACTGGCATACTGGCAAAAAATCACCAATCCACTCACCACATTGCTGATGTTATTACTGGCGGTGCCATTTGTCTTATCTCAGCCCCGGCGTGGTGCTGGTCAACGCATTATGCTGGGTGCGCTGATCGGAGCAGGTTATTTCCTGCTCAGCCGGGGACTATCATCTGCCGCAGTGGTGTATGCACTGAATCCCTTATTGGTCATTTTTATCCCGACCCTGTTATGCCTGGCTGGTATCAGTTACTTGTTGCGGCAGATTCGCTGACGCTGCGCCCGGAAGGATCCGTGAAGCGGTCATTCAGTTCCTGGACAAAACGGTCAGTCTGTTCCAGCACCGTGCTGACCTGGCGCTGATGTTTTTTACCCCAGCCAACTGGTTGCTGACGCCAGAGATTACGCCAGAAACGGGTATTGCGGTGCAAGGCATTCGCCAGCTTTAACTGATGACGTTTCTCTAGTTGACGCGCATAACGCTGCAGGCTTTTGGCGGCTAATTGTCGCAAGTACAGATGCAGGCCAAATGCACCGGCAACTAATCCCAGACCAGTCAGCAAACTACTATGTTGCGTTGCTGTGAGCCATTGCCACCAGGCAGCCTGATAACTCAGGCCCTGCCAGTCAGGCCAACTGAAGACGATAAAAGCAATCAGCAAGCTGCTGAAGGCAATGCCATCTGCAATCAGGGTACGTTTGCGCCAGCGGCGTAACAAATCCTGCAGAGCAGGTACTGCGGTATCACTGAAGCTGCGGGCAGTCTGTTCTAAGGCACCGATAATCCGATAGGCTCGTTCTACCTCAACCTGCTGCATCCGGTCTTGTATATCGCCGAGATCCTGATCGCGGCGTTTTTCAAATCGAGCCCGCAGAATATCATCTTCGATCGGGTTGGCTGCGGCGGCATTGTAGATAGTATAAAAACGCCCGGCAGTCAGGCCACATTCACCCAATGCACGCTGCCAGGCCGCAACCACTTCTTCCGGGTTATCTTCACGGGCAGTGGTATCAATCTGGTTCAGGATATATAAAAACTTTTCCGAATCGTTACGCTGAATCGTATTACGCACCAGATGGGTCAACGTATCACGCATTGCGCCTGGTTCCGGATGCCGGGCATCAAAAAAGACCAGTACCAGGTCAGACAGATTGACAATATGTTCTGTAATCTTCAGAGTTGAGGTACGTTGTGCATCCGCATCAAACCCGGGTGAATCAATCAGAATCTTGCCACGCAACACCTCTGAGGGACAAGTCTTCAATTGTAGGTAAGCATCTATCCGCGCGCCTTCGCCTCGGGCAATCGGCTCAATCTTTTCGCTGACCTTATAAAACGGAAAACGTGGATCCGAATCCAGTGCCAGACCGGGTAGCGTCCGGGGCTCCGACGAGTTGCTGTAGCACACCACTGTATATTTATCATCTACCGCCTGATTGCCGCTGCGTTGCAGTGGTACGCCAACATATTGGTTAATAAAGCTGGACTTGCCGGCTGAAAAAGTACCCAGCACAGCAATCAGTGGCCACCAGGGAATCTGTGTCGCATAAGACTCACTGGATTCTAGTAAGCCCATACGATACGCGACCTGATCCAGTTGACGAAAACGCTGCACCACTTGCAGCAGTACCGGGTTTTCCGCCTGCAGATGAGTTTCCAGTTGTTGCAGGCGATGTTGAATAGCAGATGTTGTGCGTGGCATAAGATTGAATCAGAAAAATCAAATTTAAAGCGTGGACGGGGTATGCAATTTCACCCACGAACAAAGAGTATTACGCTCAGGCGTGTGCTTGACGCTGCCAGAGCCGTCCGGTATATTGCGCGCCGGTGTGGCAAGGTAGCTCAGCTGGTTAGAGCATCGCACTCATAATGCGGGGGTCGGCGGTTCAAGTCCGCCCCTTGCCACCAGATCAACAAAAAAGCTGTCCTTTGGACAGCTTTTTTCGTTTAGCGCGTTTGGATTGCCAGAAATGACATGTGACCATCAGCCTCAGAACAACCACGCTGAGACATAATGATCCAACAACAATAAGGCAAATAACCCCATCAGATAAACAATGGAATAACCAAAGGTACGCATCGGCAGGCTGGCGTGCGCATTCCGATATAACAACACAGCATAGACCAGAAAGCCCAGGTTCAGCACCAAGGCGCCGATCAGATACAGCATACCGCTCATCCCGTAGCCATACGGTAGCAGGGTCACGACAAATAACAACACCGTGTATAACAGAATCTGTAGCCGGGTATAAGACAAACCATGTGTCACCGGCAGCATCGGGATATCAACCTGACGATATTCTTCCATCCGGTGAATCGCCAGTGCCCAGAAATGGGGTGGCGTCCAGGTAAAGATAATCAGAAATAACAGCAGTGCCTCCGGGTCTACCTGACCTGTCACAGCGACCCAACCCAATAGTGGCGGTGCCGCACCAGCCGCACCACCAATCACAATATTCTGTGGAGTTGCACGCTTCAGGTACAGGGTATAAATCACCGCATAACCGATCAACGACAACAAGGTCAGGATAGCGGTCAATCCGTTCACTCCCAGACTCAGGATGAACATCGCGCTGACACCAAGTAATAACGCAAATGCCAGTGCCTGTGCACTGCCTACCTTCCCCTGCGGTAGTGGTCGTTGCTCAGTGCGTCCCATCCGCGCGTCCACCTTCTGATCAACCACATGATTGATCGCCGCCGCAGAGGCCGCTGCCAGGGCAATACCCAGTGTCGCATTCATCAGAATGCCCAGCGGCGGTAAACCAGGTGATGCTAAAAATATGCCGACAATGGCGGTAAATACGATCAGTGCCACTACCTTCGGCTTACATAAGGTCCAGTAGCTTTGCCAGTTGCTCATACCTGGAATCTGTCGGGTACCAGTCGTTTGCATCAAGGTATCTCAGGTTCGTCGTAACATAAAATTGATCTGGACAACGGCCAGCAATAACAGTGCTGCCGTCGCATTATGTGCCGTCGCCACCCATAAGGGCAGATGAAAGATCACATTACTCACGCCTAGTATCACCTGCAATACCAGCAGGCACCCCATCCGCACACCGGCCACCGCCAGCATCCGGCTGCGTTGTAACAACGCATAGGCCAGCCCCGCCAGAAACACCAGGACTACCACCGCTCCCAACCGATGCGTCATATGGATCGCGACCCGCGCCGGATGATCCAGTACGCCATATTCATAGTTGGTACCAAGACCACGCCACAATACAAAGCCTTCGGCAAAATCCATTTGCGGCCACCAGGCACCCTGGCAGGTTGGTAAGTCAGTGCAGGCCAGTGCCGCATAATTAGTACTGGTCCAGCCACCCAGGGCAATCTGCACGACCAGTAACACCAGGCCAATGCGGGCCGTCCAGCGTAGTCGATGCGCATCCGCAACGGGTGGATAGGCCGGCTGCAGGCGTAACAGCAACACAAATAACAACGCAAACAAGGTGAAACCACCGAGCAGATGCGCCATCACCACCACTGGCTTCAATAACAACGTGACAGTCCACATGCCCAGCAGGGCCTGCACAATCACTAATCCGAGCAACGCCGTGGGTAGCCCGGTCGGTTGTTGCGGTATCTGACGGGCGCGATACCAGGACCAGCCCGCCAGAGCTGCTATCAACAACCCGAGTACCCCGGCAAAATAGCGGTGAATCATTTCCAGCCAGCCCTTGCTGACTTCCAGCGGACGCTGCGCCAGATAATCTTTATTGTCCACATCAGCCGCTGTCTCGGGCACCAGCCACTGGCCGTAACATCCTGGCCAGTCCGGGCACCCTAGCCCGGCATCTGCCAGACGCGTATAGGCGCCCAGAATGATCACCACCAGGGTTAATACCAGCATCAACCGAATAATGTTCAGATAGGACATGACTAATCAGATTTGGTAGGGTGATTCAGACCTCAGGGGGTCACTGAAAAAATCTTATTTTTCCTGAGCGGGATAATGTTGCACACTCAGCTCTGCCTGATCAATCCGTAAAAAAGTCAGTTGCTGACCCCAGACACACCCGGTATCCAGTGCCCAGATATTGTCTGCAGCATAATAGCCCAGGGTGGACCAGTGTCCGCTGACAATACGCGTGTTCCTGCTGGCCCTGTGTGGATGACTGAACCAGGGCTGCACAGCTGGATCCGGTTGTGTACCTGGTCGGCCTTTTACAGACAACACCAGTGAGCCATCCGCGCGACAATACCGCAGCCGGGTAAAACAGTTAGTCATATAACGTAACCGGGGCATACCACGCAGGGAATCAGACCAGCTGCTGGGCTCATGTCCATATAATTCAGCCAGATAATTCGTCGCTCCGTCGCCCCGCAAGGCACATGCCACTTCAGCTGCATATGCCAGTGCCTGCTCCAGCGTCCACTGCGGCGGCAAGCCAGCATGCAGCATGGCAAAATTCAGCGTGACATCCCAATGTAATAGTGGTCGCTGCTGTAACCAGTGGATCAGCTCGGCACTGTCCGGAGCTGAGAGGACATCATCCAGGTTACTTTGTTCGGCATATTTCAGATTACCGGCTGCCAGCGCCAGCAGATGCAGGTCATGATTGCCCAGTACCGCAACCACTGAGCTGTCCAGTTGGTGTAACAAGCGGAGTACCCGTAATGAATCCGGGCCACGATTGACCAGATCGCCTGCACACCATAAAGTATCCGCTGCCGGATCGAAGCGCATTTGAGTCAGGGCATAATCCAGCGTAGCATAACAGCCCTGAATATCGCCGACGACATAGGTTGCCATCAGACTTAATGTAACGTGCGCGGAATGGATAACGTAAAGCGGTTTATCGGTGCGATAAACACCTCACCAGTATCGGTTTCCATCTCATATTCCCCCTCCATCGTATTCACCGGGGTTTCTAACATGGCACCACTGGTATACCGGAATTGTGTCCCGGGCGATAAACGGGGTTGTTTCCCAACCACACCCTCGCCGCTGATTTCGCGCACCTGACAATCTGAGTCGGTAATCAACCAGCGCCGTCGGCGTAAGGTGACCGGCACCTCACTCAGATTGCTGATGGTGATGGTATAGGCAAACGCATAGCGGTTGTCTGCAGGTATGGATTGTTCTTCAAGATAAAAGGTTTCAGCCTCTACGCTGACTGGATATCGATGCATAAATGCGACTGTTGCTGGTCGTTAACAAAAATCTGACGAGTGTCTCTGACAATCTTGATTAAGATTGTCTGGTTTATCCACAATTTAAGTGCGGCACCGCTGCAAACGTTGCGAGCGCAGCAGTTTGCAGCGGTGCCCTTGGGTTATTATCGCGATGTTTCATCCCAATAGCTACCAGGTGATTATTGTCGGCGGCGGACACGCTGGCACCGAAGCTGCACTGGCAGCCGCTCGCATGGGCGCGGCCACCTTATTACTCACCCACAGCATTGATACGCTCGGTCAGATGAGCTGTAACCCGGCGATCGGTGGTATCGGCAAGGGTCACCTGGTAAAAGAAATTGATGCCCTCGGCGGCCTGATGGCTAAGGCAACAGACCAGGCCGGTATTCAGTTTCGCACCCTGAACGCGCGCAAGGGCCCGGCAGTACGCGCCACTCGGGCCCAGGCAGACAGGATGTTATACAAACATGCTGTACGCACCGCACTGGAACAACAACCGAACCTGGATATCTTTCAGCAAAGCGTTGACGACCTGATCATAGAACAGGGCCGAGTCATGGGAGTCGTGACTCGCATGGGCCTGAAATTTCGCGCACCGGCAGTGGTACTCACAGTCGGCACCTTTCTGGGTGGACGCATCCATATCGGACTGACCCAACAAACCGGTGGACGAGCTGGTGACCCACCAGCCAACCAGTTAGCAGCCCGGTTACGCGAACTGCCATTCCGGGTAGAACGCCTGAAGACCGGCACACCACCACGGATCGACGGGCGCAGCATTGATTATGCCGCGTTAACCGCACAGCCTAGCGATCAACCGGTACCGGTGTTTTCTTATCAGGGCACCGCCGACCAGCATCCGCGCCAGGTCGACTGCCATATTACGCACACCAACACACAGACCCACGACATTATCCGCCAGGGCCTGTCACGCTCACCCTT
>JAHDCB010000015.1 GCA_020630035.1 Gammaproteobacteria bacterium | reverse complement strand
CGAAACGAATTTTATGTGCCCCAGCTATTACGCCACATCAATTTGAATCACACCCTGGTATAAGTTAAGCCTATCAGGCCACCAGGCTGTTGTGATAGGTGCATGATCAGAGTGGATTGCCGATTATCTGGCGATGCAGGTGATGTCCGTCGTCGATCCAGACACTGGCGTGAGTGGTATGCCATTCGTCCAGGACGTAGCGTTGGGCGACCTGCCCATCCGGCAGATGATGCTGGTGTACAGCGGGTTGGTGGGTATGCCCGTGAATCATCCGGGTTGCATGATGGCGTTGCAGTTGGTCTAGCACGGCGTCTGCTGTCGCATCCATCTGGCTGAGCGGCGTCGGGTTGTTATCGCTGCGGGCGCGGTAGTCGGTAGCGATGCGCCGTCGGGCGTGCAGTGAGCGTAAGCGCAGCAGACACTGAAACCAGCGGCTGCGTAGTCGCTTTCGGGCGGCCTGATAACGATGGTCATTGGTGCACAACTGGTCGCCGTGCAGGAGTAGTGTCGGTTGCCCGGCGACGGTCAGGCGGTGTACTTCCGGCAGTAGTGTGGCTCCTGTCTGGCGGGCAAAGCGTTGGCCGAGCATAAAGTCGCGGTTGCCATGCTGGAGATACAGAACAACGCCGCGTTGGGTCAGTTGTTGCAGGCTGGTGCGCACCTGGCAGGCGAGGGGAGCATCGTCATCGTCGCCGACCCAGACATCAAACAGGTCGCCCAGGATATATAGCTGGTCGCCGGTTTGTGGCCCGATACGCAGATAGTGTTGCCATAATGCGATGGTATCGGGGCGTGTATCCGACAGGTGCACATCGGAGATGAAATGTTTGTTGCTCATCGCCGGGGTTATTGGAGTGCCATCACGTGGCGGACATCGTCCATGGTTTCCCGGGCGATTTCTCTGGCTCGCTGGCAGCCTTCGTGCAGGATGTTCTGTACCAGCTCTGGTTGTGCCGCATACTCGGCTGCGCGTGTCTGAATCGGTGCCAGTTCTTGTGTCATGGCGTCAATCACCGGTTGTTTGCACTCCACGCATCCGATTCCGGCACTGCGGCAGCCGCGCTGTACCCAGTCGCAGGTTGCAGCGTCGGAATATATTTCGTGGAATGGCCAGACCGGGCATTGTTGTGGATCTCCCGGGTCGTTTCGGCGCACCCGGGCCGGGTCGGTCGGCATGGTGCGGATCTTCTGGCTGATGGTGTCCGGGTCGGCATCTAATGCAATTGTGTTCGCATACGATTTAGACATTTTTTGTCCGTCCAGGCCGGGCATTCTGGCGGTCGGCGTCAGCAAGGGTTGTGGCTCGGGTAAGATCAGCTTGCCGCCGCCTTCGAGGTAGCCGAGCAATCGTTCGCGTTCGGTCAGGCTCAGGTGTTGCTGGTGGTTCAGCAGGGCTTGTGCGGTGGCCAGTGCTTCTGCATCTCCCTGTTCCTGATAGGCCTTGCGATACTGGCGATACAGTCCGGCTTGTTTTTTACCGAGCTTGCGGATCGCTTGTTCGGCCTTTGCAGCAAAGTCGTCATCCCGGCCATAGATATGATTGAAGCGGCGCGCGATTTCTCGAGTCAGTTCAACATGTGCGACCTGGTCTTCACCAACTGGCACCAATCCAGCGCGATACAGCAGGATGTCGGCAGATTGCAACAGGGGGTAACCGAGAAAACCATAGGTTGTCAGGTCTTTTTCTTGTAGTTTTTGTTGCTGGTCTTTATAGGTGGGGACGCGCTCCAGCCAGCCGATTGGCGTGATCATCGACAGCAGCAGGTGTAGTTCTGCGTGTTCCGGTACTTGCGACTGGATGAATAAGGTTGCTTCGTGCGGATTGATGCCGACTGCCAGCCAGTCAATCAGCATCTCGCGGGTATGCTGCGGAATCTGCTCCGGATCATCATACTGGGTGGTCAGCGCATGCCAGTCGGCAACGAAAAAAAAGCATTGATGTTCATGCTGCAGGGTCAGCCAGTTTTTGAGTACACCATGGTAATGGCCCAGGTGCAGGCGCCCGGTCGGGCGCATCCCGGATAGTACACGCGCGGGTTGGTTGAGTTGCACCATCTTCTCCTAATTTAGCTCCAGCCACTGGTTGATGTGTTGCAGATGGGTGTCATCCAGCGTGCCTGCTGCCTGATATAAGGATAAGGTGCTGAGGATGTATTGATAGCGCGCCTGAGCATAGTCTCGTCGGGCGCGGTACAGGTCGCGCTGGTTGTTCAGGACGTCTACCAGGGTGCGGGTACCGGCATCAAACCCGGCTTGTGTTGCCTGTAGCGCACTTTGTGCTGAGACTTGTACGGCCTGGAGTGCGGTGACGCGAGCGATACTGGTCTGGATGCCGCGATAGGCAGTACTGATCTGCCGTTCAATCGCATGTTGCTGCCGGGTGAGCTCAGCCTGGGCGGCCTGGGCATTAAACTGAGCCTGGCGAACTTGTGATTGCACTCTGCCGCCCTGATACATGGGTATGCTCAGTTGCAGGCTGATGCTACGGTTGGTGCTGTCTGCGCCGCTTCGGGCACGCGTATCTGATTGGTTGAGGTTGGCGGTCAGATCCAGTGACGGATAATGTGCCGATTGCTGAATCGCGATCTGGTCCTGTGCGATGTTTGCGGCCAATTTAGCGGCGCGCAGGGGGAGGCTGTGCTCGGTTGCCCGGGTGTGCCAGTCCTGCTGGGTCTGTGGTATTTGCAGGGGAACGTCGGCCTGGAGTTTTGCCAGTGCCCGAGGTGGGGTTCGGGTCATTTCACGCAGCACTTCGCGTGCATTATCCAGCGCATTTTCGGCTGATAATAAGGCCGCGCCTGCCTGGTCTGCGCGGGCTTGTACTTCATGCACATCGGTCATCGCGACCAGTCCGACGGCAAAGCGTTGTCTGGCTTGTTCCAGTTGGCGGGCAATCGCGGTCTTTTCGCTGTGTGCAAACCGCAGGTCATCTTGTGCACCCAGCACGCCGAAATAGGCCTGTGCAACCCGCATAATCAGGCTTTGTGCCGCGATCTGGTATTGGATATCGGCCTGTGCCAGTTCTTTATCTACCTGTCCCAGTGCCAGCCAGGCCGCCCGACGATAGATCGGTTGTACCAGGCTCAGAGCGAGGTTGTTGCTGGCATAGCGATCCTCTGTCAGGCCCGCCAGGTGTTGTCGCTGGTAGTCCAGTTGTCCGTTGAGCGTCAGTGTTGGGCGTAGTGCCGCCAGTGCCTGCGGGCGGACTTCGTTGCGACTGGATTGGTTTGCCGCAGCGATCTGTAGCTGCGGGTCTGTCAGTCTGGCTTGCTGGTAGGTTGCCCACAGGTCATCTGCTGCCACTGTGCTGAGAGAAAACAGGCTGCTGACCAGCATGCTGCCGATCAAAAATGGCTTCATTTTGTCACTCCTGTCATGGGTGGCACCAGTAACTGAGGATCTACCTGGTGCTGCCGGAGTTTTATCCGCCAGTCCAGGTGTGGCCCGGTAGCTCGTCCGCTGGCACCCACCCGGCCAATCAGTTGTCCCTGTTGTACCCGGTCACCCACCCGGACTGAGAGTTCGCTCAGGTGTAATAACGCCGATGTAAGCTGGTGGCCGTGATCGATGATGAGAGTTCCACCGGAATAAAACATGTCTGGTTCTGCGACGGTGATAATGCCGGCAGCGGGCGCAACGACGGGCGTGCCTGTCGGGCGTGCGACATCTACGCCATAATGCGGGCGTTTTTTTTGTCCGTTCAGAATGCGCTGACTACCATAGACTCCGCTGATCGGTCCGGTGACTGGCCAGATAAAGCCAGCGATGAAGTCCTGCCGGTCATCGTTACGACGACGTGCCTGTATCAGCAGGCGGCGATCACGCCGGGTATGGCGGATAGCCTCGGGTGTCATCGGGGCAACCTTGTGGTTCGGTAGTTGAATCCGCTGGATGGCATATTGGCGTTGTTGTATCGGTAATATGCGTTGCTCGATCTGACCATCGGCCTGGCGGATCTTCAGTCTGGAGGTTGCTGGCATATCGCGGTCAAAGCCGAGCAGGAATTTGCCTTCAGAACTGACACGTACCGGTTGGTCGTCCTGCCATACACTGGCGCCGGGTGTGGTGGTGCCGATAATCAGGCCGCCCTGAATCAGTGGGCCGTCTAAGCTGGTTGCTGCGGCCTGGGCTGACACACTCAGTAACAGGCAGCAGGTCAGCCATATAGATAGTCTGCGGCAAGTGTTCTGCATGCGTGACAGGTGAGCCTCAGGTTGGTGATGTTCGGAGGGTGTGGGGAGGGGGAAAGACGGATGGAGCGATTCTGGCAGGATAGATGGAGCAATCCTGCGGCAGGTGTTGGAGGGAGCGATTCTGTGTGGCGGAGAGTGAGGGATTCGAACCCTCGATGGAGCTATTAACCCCATACTCCCTTAGCAGGGGAGCGCCTTCAGCCGCTCGGCCAACTCTCCGTTACAGGGTATCGTCTTCAACCGGCAATGATAACCGGTTTGAATGAGCTAAGTCGAGTTTTTTCGCGTCAGAGCGGGGTTGGACATCAGCCATAGTGGCGGCTGTCCGGGTATAGATTTCTTCTCGTTGTATCGGCAGATCACGGGGTGCTGTGATGCCGTAACGAACCTGATTACCCTTGATGCCCAATGTGGTGACACTGATGTCGTCACCAATGATCAGGCGCTCTCCGACGCGTCGCGTTAATATCAGCATAAGTCTGATTCCTGCAGTTGATAGGCTCAGACCAGGGGGCGTTCTCAATCAGCTTCAAGGCTTGATTTTGGCCCTTTTCCGCGCTGACTGTGTTGCAATTCGTTGCAATAGAACAACTATTGCGCCTTGTCAGCACAAAAAATGGCTCAAAATCATTGCCATTCAGTTAATTGAGAACGTCCCCAGGCAAAGTGCCCGGTCTGAGGTCGTATCGAATCTGTCATACCTGTGTATCGACTGACCTGTCGCAAGATTTTAGCAAACGAATCTGAGATGATGCGTTAGCCAGAAGTCATGTTTTCAGCGTTGTTCCTCCTCAGGCTGAGTGTCGTCATCCAGGTCAAATGCCGTATGCAGGGTGCGCACGGCAAGTTCGGTATATTTTTCTGCCACCACGACAGAGATTTTGATTTCTGAGGTGGCGATCATCTGAATATTGATATTTTCTGCTGCCAGCGCGGCAAACATCTGGCTGGCAATGCCGGCATGAGAGCGCATACCAACGCCGACCAGTGAAATTTTGACGATCTTGTCATCGCCACTCACTTCGCGTGCAGAGAGTTGTTGTGCGGTGTGTTGCAGGAGCTGGCGTGCCTTTGTATAGTCGCCGCGATGTACGGTAAAGGTAAAGTCGGTTGTGCCATCATGTGCGGTATTCTGCACAATCATATCGACTTCGATGTTGGCTGCACCGATCGGCCCGAGGATGTGATGTGCCACGCCTGGCTGATCCGGCACACCCTGTACCGTCAGCTTGGCTTCATCCCGGTTAAATGCGATGCCTGCGATCTTTGCCGCTTCCACTGGGTTCTCCTCAAACGTGATCAGGGTGCCGTCACCGGTGTCACTGAAGCTGGATAAGACTCGCAGTGGCACACGGAATTTATGTGCAAATTCGACTGAACGGATTTGTAATACCTTGGAGCCTGAGCTGGCCATCTCCAGCATTTCTTCACAGGTGATCCGGGTGAGTTTACGTGCTTGCGGCACCATTCGGGGATCAGTGGTATACACGCCGTCAACGTCGGTGAAGATCTGGCACTCGTCGGCCTGTAGTGCTGCGGCCATAGCGACTGCTGTGGTGTCTGATCCGCCACGGCCCAGTGTCGTGATATTCCGGTGTTCGTCAATACCCTGAAAGCCAGCGACCACGACCACGCGGCCAGCATTCAGGTCGGCAGATACCTGGGTTTGTTCAATCTCCAGGATACGTGCCTTGCCATGTGCGTTGTCGGTCAGAATCTGGACTTGTGATCCGGTGTAGGAGCAGGCAGCGCAGCCGAGCCTGGCCAGTGCCATGCTCAGCAGGGCAATCGTCACCTGTTCTCCGGTGGCCAGTAAGACGTCCAGCTCACGCGGTGGTGGCTCCGGGTGCACGGATCCGGAGAGTGCGGTTAACCGGTTGGTCTCGCCGGACATAGCGGACACCACGACCACGACCTGGTTGCCGGCTGCCTGGGTATGTTGCACACGGCGTGCTACGGCAGCGATCCGGTCTGGGTCGCCGACGGAGGTGCCGCCATATTTCTGAACAATGAGTGCCATAATTGATATGGGAATATAGCTGTCAGTTATGAATTACGCAAGGGCACCGTTGAAAATGACTGTGCCGGGCCTTTGCTGCCTGCATGACGTTTGCAGAGGCGTCCGCAATTTTCAGGTTGACTCCGGGCAGGGAACGCTGAACTGGCATTCGTTCTGTGGGCATACCTTTTCACGTCCGCGCCGTTTGGTGGTTTTGATGGTCAGGATCGGCCAGCTGCATTGCGGGCAGGTCTCTGTGATCGGCTCGTTCCAGATGGCATAGTCGCAGGTCGGGTAAGTCGCGCAGGAATAAAATATTTTGCCACGCCGGGATTTGCGCTGTAGTAGTTCGCCGGTATGGCATTTCGGGCAGGTGACCCCGGTTTCTTTGGGTTTTTCCAGTGGTTCTATATGGCGACATGTCGGGTAACCTGAACAGCCAATAAATTTGCCATAGCGCCCCTGTTTGTATACCAGAGCTGAGTCACATTTCGGGCAGTCACGCCCGACCTGTTCTGCTTCCGGGCGGGTGCTGGCGGCATCTTCGTTCAGGTTGCGGGTGTAGTCGCATTCAGGATAGCCAGTGCAACCAATAAACCGACCGTTGCGCCCCAGCCGGATGGAGAGTGTGGCCCCGCATTTCGGGCATTGTTCGTCAATCTTTTCCTGGGTGACATCAGACCGGGTGACATTCAGGTCGGTGTGTTGTACTCGCTCGATAAACGGCTGCCAGAATTTTTCCAGCAAAGGTACCCAGTCGTCCTCGCCTCGTGCCACCGCGTCCAGGTCATTTTCTAGCCGGGCGGTAAAGTCGTAATCGACATATTGCGTGAAGTGGCTGCTCAGAAAGCGATTGACGACCTGGCCAACGTCTGTGGGCTGGAAACGCTTTTTTTCCAGCTCCACATAGTCACGATCCTGGAGGGTACTGATGATGGAGGCATAGGTTGAGGGGCGTCCGATGCCGTGTTCTTCCAGGGTCTTCACCAGGCTCGCTTCGCTGTAACGTGGTGGTGGCTCGGTAAAGTGTTGTTCCGGACGCAGTGCGGATAGGGGTAGCTGCTCACCTTCTTGTAGCACTGGTAGCCGGCGTTCATTATCGTCGGCTGCCTTGGCATCATCTTTGCCTTCCTGATAGACCTGCATAAAGCCCGGATTCGCAATCACTGAACCATTGGCCCGAAACAGGTTGCCGACCCCGGCCTGCAGGTCGGCGGCGACGGTATCAATGGTGGCGTGAATCATCTGGCAGGCGACGGTGCGTTTCCAGATCAGGGTATACAGCTTCAGTTGTTCTGCTTTCAGGTGTGCCTTTAGTTGGTCTGGTGTATGTGCGACTGCTGTGGGCCGGATGGCCTCATGTGCTTCCTGTGCATTTTTCGCCTTGGTGCGATACCGGCGTGGTTGTTGCGGTATGTGGTCGGCGCCATACGTTTGTGTGATGTGATCACGTAGCTCTGCAATGGCTTCGTCTGACAGGTTGACTGAGTCGGTGCGCATGTAGGTGATCAACCCGACAGCACCGGAGCCGATATCAATGCCTTCGTACAGTTGTTGTGCGACACGCATGGTGCGCTGGGTGGTGAAGCCCAGCTTGCGTGCTGCTTCCTGCTGTAAGGTGGAGGTCGTGAAGGGCGCTGCCGGGTTACGTTTGCGTTGTTTTTTGCTGACCTGTTGTACCAACAACTGCCCCCGGGCTGCTTGGGTGATCGCTGCTTCCGCCGCCTCCGCCTGTTCTGCTTGGGTGATTGAAAACTGACTGATTTTTTCACCTGCCAGTTGTGTCAGTTTCGCACTGAAGGGCTGTTTATCCTTGATGGTATCGGCGGTGATGGTCCAGTATTCTTGTGGCTGAAACGCGGTGATTTCGGCTTCGCGCTCGACGATCATACGTAATGCCGGGCTTTGTACCCGTCCGGCAGACAGGCCGCGTCGTACCTTTTTCCATAACAGGGGCGACAGGTTAAAGCCTACCAGGTAATCCAGTGCGCGCCGTGCCTGCTGGGCATTCACCAATGCCATCGACAATTCTCGCGGGTTTGCGACTGCTGCTTGTACTGCCTTGCGGGTGACTTCGTTAAATACTACCCGGTGTACAGTTTTGTTGCTGAGTTGTTTGCGTTCTTGCAGTAGTTCGTACAGGTGCCACGAGATTGCTTCACCTTCCCGATCCGGGTCAGTGGCCAGATACAGTGTGTCTGCTTTGCTCAGTTTTTGTGCAATGGCGCGGACGTGCCGATCATTGCGTTCTATCGCCTGATAGCGCATGGCGAAGCTGCGCGCTGGATCAACGGCGCCTTCTTTCGGTATCAGATCGCGAACATGGCCATACGAGGCGAGTACGTCAAAATCAGCACCGAGATATTTCTTGATCGTCTTTGCTTTCGCCGGAGATTCAACAATCACCAGGTTCATGTGTGCATTCTCTATCTTGACGTTATGCTGGCGTACGCAGGAATAAACCGCCTAGTGCGGATGATACCTGACTTTGCAGCTCCAGTAACAATAAAACGGAAGAGACTTCGGCGGCGCTCATACCAGTACGCTGCACCAGCTGGTCGGCTGATACCGGATCAAATCCCATCGCGTCCAGGAGTGCCTGATGTTCATCTGTCAGTGCAGTCGTGCCAGGCTCGGTGCTGGGTGGTGGTTGTTCCAGGCTGAGTGATAGCTCGCTGAGTGCCGCGCCGAGTTCTTCGATAATATGCTCGGCAGTTTCAACCAGTTTGGCACCCTGGCGAATTAGGCGATGACAGCCGCGTGCCAGTGGGTTGTGGATCGAACCGGGGATGGCGAACACTTCTCGCCCCAGCTCGTTTGCCAGGCGTGCTGTGATCAGCGAGCCGCTTTTCAGAGCTGCTTCCACGACCAGTACGCCGAGCGACAGGCCGGCGATCACCCGGTTGCGTCGTGGAAAATGGTGGCGTAGTGGTTTGGTGCCTGGCAGGTATTCTGAGATCAGGGCACCCTGCTGCACAATCTGGTGAGCGAGTTGATGGTTGCGTGCCGGATAGACCCGATCCAGCCCGGTGCCAGCTACGGCGATCGTATGGCCCTGTACGGATAAGGCGCCCTGATGCGCGGCAGTGTCAATTCCAAGTGCCATGCCGCTGGTGATCGCCATGCCATGTTGTGCCAGGTGCGCACAAAATCGTTGCGCGGTCGCAAAGCCGCTCTGGCTGGCATGACGACTACCGACGACGGCGAGTTGCGGCAGGTGTAACAAGTCCGGGTTGCCGTGTATAAATAAGGCAGAGGGTGCGTCGGTCAGGCGGTGTAATAAGGTAGGGTATGCGGCGGTATCGGTGATAGGAATCAGGTGGATGGCATGTTGTTGCAGCCAGCTCAGGTGGGCTTCTGCGGTGGGCCAGTCAGGTGCTCTGGCATAGGCACGAAATTTGTCGCGCGCCTGTGCGGGTGGAGTGCGTAATAATTGTTGCGGGTCCGGGCACTCGGCCAGCAATGCGTTACGGGTTACTGGTCCGACCGGGGCCAGCAGCAAGGCCAGCCAGGCCAGCTTTTCTTGCTCTGTGAGACTGGCCTCAGCCATGCATGCGGCGCCAGACGGTATTGTCACCGGATGCCTGATCCAGTCTGTTCAGGTAATCTTCATGTGCAGCCAGCTCAGCGCTGGTTGGGGCCATGTGCGGCAAGTTGATATCGGGCCGGATGCGGCGCGCGGTATCAGTCTTCCGGTGATTGCGCTGCACCAGTTGCAGGCTTTTCTGGCCACTGCTCATGGCGAGATAGACACGCGCCAGTATCGTGGCGTCCAGCAATGCGCCGTGTTGGGTACGCTCGGTGTTATCTATCTGGTACCGGGTACACAGTGCGTCCAGATTGTTGCGCTGGCCCGGATGGCGGGTACGCGCCAGGGTAAGCGTGTCGGTAATGGTCCGGCACAAGTTTGCCATCTGATGTGGCGTTGCCAGCCGGGCAAATTCGGCATTTAAAAAGCCGACGTCAAACGGGGCATTATGGATGATGACTTCTGCACCTTGCAGGTAGTCGATCAGTGCGTCAGCAATAGCGGCAAAACGTGGTTTGTCGTGCAGAAATGCGTCGGTAATACCATGTACCTTGACGGCGCCTTCGTCTATCTGCCGGTCTGGTTGCAGATAGTGGTGAAAATTGTTGTCAGTCAGCTTACGGTTGATCAGTTCAACACAGCCGATCTCGATGATACGATGGCCTTGTTGTGGATCCAGGCCGGTTGTTTCGGTATCCAGTATGACCTGTCGTTCATTCATGTCATGGCCTCTGTTGCACCTCGACAGGCGAGCTGATCGGCGCGTTCGTTACCCGGGTGCCCGGCGTGGCCTTTCACCCAGACCCAGTCAATCTGGTGGCGGGCACATGCCTGCTCCAATTGCTGCCATAAATCGACATTTTTGACCGGTTTTTTCTGGCTGGTGCGCCAGCCGTTGCGCTTCCAGGTATGAATCCAGGTGGTAATGCCTTGTTTTACATAACTGGAATCAGTTGTGACCACAACGTGGCAGCCACATTTCAGTACCTCCAGCCCTTTGATCACGGCCAGCAACTCCATCCGGTTGTTGGTGGTGTCTGGTTCGCCTCCCCAGAGTGTCTTTTCCGTCGTGCCGTAACGCAGCCAGGCACCCCAGCCTCCCGGGCCGGGGTTCCCTTTGCAGGCACCGTCGGTAAATAATTCGACTTTACCGGGCATCGCGCTGAATGCTCATACTATCTCTGAAAACGTTGCGGGCGCAGCAGTTTTCAGAGGTGCACATCAGAATGAAACACCGATGGTCAGGTGGGTGGTGCTGTTATGCTCATCATCCTGATTGCTGGTATCATCGGATAGCGTGCTGAAGTGATGCATTAACGATAAGGACGTATTCTCTGTCAGTGCATACGAGATACCCGTATTCAGACTGGCAAAGCGGGCATCTGCAGTGGCCTTTAACAAGCCTTTGTGGTTCAAACTGACGCCTGTCGTCAGTTGGCCAGTATAGTTATAAGACACTTGTCCACCAACACCATTGATTTCAGGCTGTGTGTTGGTGTAAATAATATCTAAATAAGCAATACCGATACCAATCGCCAATTTATGTGCTGATTTAGTGAAGACATCACGGATATATTCGATACTGGCAAACTTACCTTCATCAATCTTCAGGTTGATATCGTGCAGATAGCTGATTGTGCCTTCAATATGACTCTGTTCATCAAGAAAGTAGCCTAGCTGATAGGAAGCAGCATCTTTGTCCCGGGTCTTGGTTTCTTTTCCGTTGTCCTGTTTTGTTTTTTCAGTATCTACTATGGCGTTAAAGGTATGTCGTATCGGATGACTGGCCTGGAAGTTTTTGTTCCGTTCTACGACTAGTGATGCATTGACATCACTTGAATTGGTTGTTCCAGTCGAGTGTTCAAAGCCGAGTGTGAGCTTGCCGGACCATGTGTCAGGGTTACTATCTGCCACAGCAGCACCAGATATAGCAGTACAGATTGATAGTACACACAAGATGTGTTGCCATCTGGTTGGGTTGGATAGTGAATAAGATAAGTTGCTTTTTTTCATTAAATTTACCCCGAATATTTTGAGTGTTGTAGTTTGATAGGCTGTACAGAGTTAAGTGATTTTTGTAGCAAATTAGTCTTTTTTATTATCGTTGTTTTGATCAGTTCTGTGCAAGGGTCACTGGTACGCCAGATTACGCATATGTTGCATGGCATACTGGCGAGTGCACTGGTCTGTCTCCAGCAAGTCGTCCAGGTTAGCGACGGCCGGGCCAGCCAGTTGAGTGAGGCAGGCTTCTATGATTTGTGGGATCGCAATAAAGGGCAGCTGACGTTGTAGAAAGTGTGAGACAGCGACCTCGTTGGCAGCATTCAGCACTGCAGGGGCATTCCCTGCGGTTGCAATAGCAGCATAGGCTAGCGACAGACAGGGGAACTTAGTGTGGTCGGGTGCGATAAATTCCAGCTGACTGAGCGCTGGTAAGTCCAGCGATGGTACCCCTGCAGTATGTCGTTGCGGCCAGGCCAGGGCATGTGCAATTGGGGTGCGCATGTCCGGGTTGCTCAGCTGTGCCAGCACGGAGCCATCGGTATAAGTCACCAGCGAATGCACAATGCTTTGTGGGTGGATCACCACTTCAATCTGGTTAGTACTGGCCTGAAATAAGTAGTGTGCTTCAATGACTTCCAGTCCTTTGTTCATCAGGCTGGCAGAGTCGACAGAGATTTTTTTCCCCATCTGCCATTTCGGATGGGCACAGGCTTCTTCCGGGGTGATGCTGGAAAAGGTCTTTGCCGGGCGATGCAGGAAGGGGCCGCCGGAAGCAGTCAGAGTGATTTTTCTGACGTTTTGCGAGGTCAGTTCAGCCGCGATTGGGTTGGGCAAACACTGAAAGATTGCATTATGTTCGCTATCAATGGGTAAGACAGTTGCCTGATTACGGTGGACGGCCTGCATGAACAGGTCGCCGGCCATCACTAGTGACTCTTTATTGGCCAGCAGTACCCGTTTGCCGGCCGCTACCGCAGCCAGGGTAGGGGCCAGCCCGGCTGCACCGACAATGGCGGCCATGACCTGGTCTGCTTCCGGGTGAGTGGCTGCAGTACGCAGGCCATCTGCACCGGTGAGTACTGTGGTCTCTGGTGCTGTTTTTTTCAGTTGCTGTGCCAGTTGTTGTGCATTAGCACTGTCGTCTGCCAGCACGGCGATTTGTGGGCGGTAGCGTTGGCACTGTTCGCGCAGTCTGGCAATATTCTTGTGGGCGGTGAGCGCAATCACCTGGTAACGATCCGGGTGTTGGCTGATGACGTCCAGGGTGTTGCGTCCGATGGAGCCGGTGGCACCGAGCAGGCTGACGCCGATCACGTCATTTGTCCCATCAGGTAGAGCGCTAAGGCAAAGGCTGGTGCGGCTGCCAGTAGGCTGTCAATTCGATCCAGGATACCGCCATGCCCGGGTAACAGGTTGCCACTATCTTTAATCTGTGCCTGGCGTTTCAGTAAACTTTCACCCAAGTCACCGCCGATCGACAGCCAGGTGATGATCAGGCTGAGTGGTACTGTGGTAAACAAGGGGACTGAGTGCCACCAAGCGGCACCAAGTGCCCACAGCCAAGCTGCAACCATCGCACCATAGGCGCCTTCCCAGGTCTTTCCCGGGCTGACTTCGGGGGCGAGTTTGCGTTTGCCCCAGGCGTGCCCGGCAAAATAGGCCCCGGTATCCACTGCCCAGATCAGTAGTAATAAACTGATCAGCCAGTCAGCCCCGGCCGCCTGGTGGATGTGCACCATAGCCAGCCAGGTTGTGAGCAGGAGCAAACTACCGACCAGGAGTGCACCCCAACGTTGCCCGATTACTTGTAATAACGGGCGGTTGCGGCGAATCAGCGCCAGTGTTGCGCCTCCCCAGAATAGGGTGACTAGTCCGTACAGGCGATATAGCTCGTCAAAGTCCTGGGTGAAATAGCCAACTGCCATCATCAGAGTGAGTGCTGCCGGGGCCAGGAAGCGATGCTGCGGCTGGTTGATCTGTGCAATCTGGTTGAGTTCCCAGGTGCCGCCCAGGACGATCAGGCTGAGTAGTCCGGCCAGCCAGTGTGTTGGCAGGGTGATGATGGCCAGCAGTAGCAGTGGGACCAGGAGTGCGGCGGTATACAGGCGCTGGCGTAACATGTCAGGTCTTCAGTTGTTGTCCGGTGCGCCCGAAGCGCCGCTGTCGCTGAGCGAAGCTGGAGAGTGACTGCTGAAATGCAGTCAGATCAAAATCCGGCCACAGAGTGTCGGTGAAATATAGTTCAGTGTAGGCACACTGCCACAGCAGAAAATTACTGATGCGTAATTCACCGCCGGTGCGGATAAACAAGTCGGGCTCGGTGAGATCAGGGAAGGTGAGGTGCTGGTTGATGAGGTCTGATGTGATGTCTTCGGGGAGGAGGGTGCCGGCTGTGACCTGTCTGGCCAGTTGCCGCATGGCCTGTGTTATATCCCAGCGGCCACCATAGTTTGCGGCGATCTGCAGGGTAAGTGAGCGGTTGTTACGGGTGAGGTGTTCGACTGCGGCAATACTTTGTTGCAGTTTATCGGGAAACTGGCTGATATCGCCAATAACGCGCAGGCGCACATTATGGCGATGCAGGCGCTTGGTCTCATTGCGTAGCTTCAGCAGGAACAGGTCGAGCAGCAGTTTGACTTCCAGTTCGGGGCGGCGCCAGTTTTCGCTGCTGAACGCGAATAAGGTCAGGGCTTCTACCGGTAGGCTAACACAAGCTTCAATCAGATCCTGTGCCCGGCTGGCTCCGGCACGATGTCCGGCATAGCGGCTTTTGCCACGTTGTTCGGCCCAACGTCCGTTGCCATCTAAAATAATAGCGATGTGACGTGGTATTTTTGCATCCGCAAGGTCGTCCATCATTACACGGACATCAGGTCTGTTTCTTTTTGTTGCATCAGTTGGTCTGCTTCTTTAATGTGCTGATCCGTCAGTTTTTGCACAATTTCCTGGCCGCGATGTTCGTCATCTTCGGAAATCAGTTTTTCTTTTACCAGCTCTTTCAGGTTGCTGTTGGCGTCCCGGCGGATGTTGCGGATGGCCACTCTGGCTTGTTCTGCTTCCTGTCGTACGACCTTGACCATATCGCGTCGCCGTTCTTCTGTCAGCGGTGGAATCGGCAGGCGGATCGCGGTACCGGCAGTATTCGGGGTGACGCCCAGGTTGGACTCCAGGATTGCCTTTTCCACTGCCTTGACCATCGGCTGTTCCCAGGGCTGTACCAGTAGGGTGCGGGCATCTTCCACACTGATATTCGCCACCTGTCTCAGCGGTACGGTCGAACCATAATAGGTAACATCAAGATGATCCAGCATCGCCGGGTGTGCGCGTCCGGTACGGATTTTGGTTAAGTTGTCCTTCAGGGCGGTCACGCTTTTGGCCATCCGGCCGGTGGCGTCTTGTTTGATGTCGTCAATCATGGTGTTGTTCCGTCTTATTTTACGGGTTACGCCGTAACCAATGGCATACGGTGTCGAACAGAGCGAGCAGATGCCTAACATGTTAACAGGCCGTTGAAATACTACTGATGCGGCACGATACGGCGTTAAAAATGGCCTCAAAATGCTCATTTACTCCGTGTAAACTGCGCTTTTTCGCCCATTTTTGCCTTGTCTCGCACTCGCCTCAGCGAATTTCAACAACCTGTTAAGAGCGCTCTCTGATAAGCCCTGGCGTCAGGTGGTGACCAGAGTGCCGACAGGCTCCCCCTGTATGGCACGGTGCAGTGCTTCAGGTGTATGGATGTTGAGTACTCTTAATGGCATCTGATGCTCTGCACATAAGATCACGGCGGTGGCGTCCATCACGGCCAGGCGGTCATCCAGAACCTGTTGGTAGCTGAGTTGTGGGTAAAAGGTTGCGTCCGGGTTCTGTAATGGATCAGCTGAATAGACACCGTTGACCCGCGTGGCCTTAATCATCAGATCCGCACCGATTTCAATTGCACGTAAGCTGGCGGCAGTATCTGTGGTAAATAACGGATTACCGGTGCCGGCAGCGAATAGCATCACATGCCCGGCAGACAGATGTTGCAGGGCGCGATCTCGCTGATATGGCTCGCCGATGCCATTGATGGCGACTGCACTGAGCAGGCGTGAGGATATCCCCTGGCGACGTAGGTGATCCTGCATTGCCAGTGCGTTCATCACCGTCGCCAGCATGCCGATCTGGTCACCAGTAACCCGGTCAAATCCGCCGCCTGCTAGGCCAGCACCACGGAAGATGTTGCCACCACCAATCACTAAACCCAGTTGTATACCTGACCGCTGTATTTGTGCAATGTCTGCTGCCAGGCGCTGAATAATGTCGGGGTTGATGCCAAAGGCATCTTCCCCCATCAGTGCCTCGCCACTCAGCTTCAGGAGTATCCGTTTAACCATGTGTAGCAGCAGCTTGTGCCATCACTTCATCGCGGAAGTTTTCAGTTTTTTTCTGAATACCTTCACCGACCTCAAAGCGGGTAAAGCTGTGCACGCTGGCCTGCTGTGTGTTTAGCAGTTTTGTGATCGTTGTGCTCGGGTCTTTAATAAAGGCCTGGCCAAGTAGTGTGATTTCGGCCAGATATTTACGTAGACGACCAGTGACCATTTTGTTGATGATTGCTGCTGGCTTGCCACTATCACGGGCCTGGGCGGTGGCGATTTCGCGTTCTTTATCCAGGACGTCCGCAGGCACCTGGTCTTCTGTAACGCAGAGTGGGTTGCTGGCGGCGACATGCATTGCCAGGTCTTTCCCCAGTGTGGCGTCGCCGCCACTATAGTCGATCAGAACGCCGATGCGGACACCATGCTGGTAACCGACTAAAGCACCACTGGCATGGTGCTGGGTAATCCGCCGTACCTGCAGGTTTTCACCCAGCTTGGCGACCAGGGCCTGACGCGCTTCTTCTACCGTGGTTTCTTCGCCAGCATGCAGTGGTAGTGCCATCAGTTGCTCGACGTCGGTCACGCCGGTTTGTAAAGCACGTTGTGTGATCGTATTGGCAAAGGAGGTAAAGTTAGCGTCTTTGGCAACAAAGTCGGTTTCGCAATTGACTTCGATCAGTACACCACGTTGCTGGTCATCGCTGATGGCTTGTGTGATGACACCGTCGGCTGCAATCCGGCCTGCCTTTTTGGCTGCCTTTGCCTGGCCGGACTTGCGCATATTTTCAATCGCGGCTTCGATATCACCGTTTGTTGCGGTCAGTGCTTTTTTACATTCCATCATGCCAGCGCCGGTACGTTCGCGTAGCGTCTTGACCATAGAGGCCGTAATTGCCATGGGAGTGAGTCCTTCTGGATTGTTGTATGGTTAGCGGTTGTTCTCAATCAGCTGAATGACCAAAATCAAGTCATCAGGCTTATTGGAAATGCCCCTTAGTTAGTTGCCTGAGTTTCAGGGTCTGTGTCGTCTTCCGTTTCGGCCACTAGCGCACGTGCGGCGGCGGCCCGGCTTTCCAGGATTGCGGCAGAGGCACCCTGTACATATAGCCGTATCGCCCGAATTGCGTCATCGTTGCCTGGAATAACATAGTCCACGTCATGTGGGTTATGGTTGCTGTCTACGACAGCCACTATCGGTATACCCAGCTTGCGGGCTTCAGCGACCGCGATATGTTCGTGTCCGCTATCAATCACAAACAGGGCATCTGGCAGACGATTCATGTGTTTAATGCCGCCGAGACTGCGATCCAGTTTGCTCATTTCACGGCGCAGGTTCAGCTGTTCTTTTTTGTTGAAGCGTGCTTCCAGTGCACCGTCTTCCGCTAGTTTTTCCAGCTCTTTCAGTCGTTTGATAGATTGCCGGATGGTTTTGAAGTTGGTCAGCATGCCGCCGAGCCAGCGGTGGTTGACGTACGGCATGCCGCAGCGCTTGGCTTCTTCAGCAATCACCGCTTGTGCCGGGCGTTTGGTGCCGACAAATAAGATCTTGCGGCCATTGGCGGTGGTGCGCCCGATGTAGTTCATCGCTTCCTGGTACAAGGGCAGTGTTTTTTCCAGGTTGATGATATGGATTTTATTCCGTTGCCCGAACAGGTAGGG
>JAHDCB010000180.1 GCA_020630035.1 Gammaproteobacteria bacterium | reverse complement strand
GGATATCCACTACCCGTTGAAGTCATCCCGATGGCACGCAGCTATGTTGCCCGGGAACTGGTTAAGCTGGGCGGTAACCCGGTCTGGCGTGAGAATTATGTCACCGACAACGGCAACCCGATTCTGGACGTATATCAATTAGAGATTATGCAACCGGCGCATCTGGAGAACACTATCAACCAGATTGCCGGTGTCGTCAGTGTTGGCCTGTTTGCACAACGCCCGGCAGATATGCTGATTCTGGGTTGCGACGACGGACCAACGATTATCTGAATACGGTCGACAACCGCATCTGGCTTGAGGGCGGCTCCAGTACAGCTTCAGGACACCGCTGATAAATGCGGACATGCCGGCTTAATACAACGACCGTAAATGATCAGCGCATGATTATCCACGGCAAAGCCTTTTTGCTCTGCAACCGTTTGCTGATGTTGCTCAATCGTAGCATCAAAAAACTCTTCAACACGGCCACATTGCTGACATACGATATGATCGTGGTGACTGCCACGATTCAGCTCAAACACCGCCTGACCTTCCTCAAATCGATGCCGCTCCACTAAATCCGCATCAACAAATTGTGTTAATACACGATAAATCGTCGCCAGGCTGATATCCTCACCCTGTACCCGTAACGCTTGATAGACCTCTTCTGCTGTCAAATGACGCGCCTTAGCAGAATCCAGCATCTTCAGAACCTTAACCCGAGGCAAAGTGACCTTCAGACCAGCGTTACGAATGGTTGCATTGTCCAATACAGACTCCTTCTTACATTATGTCGCGCCATCAGCTAACCGCTTCAGCCAGAATTTCCCGACGTATTATACCTGTGATCCTGGCCCTGACTCTCGCCGGATGCGCCTCAGATAACATGATCAGGCTGCTGAACAAGGCTGATCTGTTCTATCAGCCAACGGTTCTCCAGGGCGACCCGATCAGCGCCGAACAACTGGCAAGCCTCAGACCAGGCATGACTCGTCAGCAGGTTCGCCAGCTACTGGGTACACCGCAACTGCAAGATCATTTCCATGCCGCACGCTGGGACTATGTCTACAGCCAGGGAACAGGTAGTCAGCCAGAATCAATCCATCACCTGACACTTTTTTTTGAACAGGAAAACCTGGTACGTATTGCCGGGGGAGATACCAGAGACCCTGCTATAGATAACACCACCAATTCTGGTGTGATACCGGTACCTGAATCACCTCAATGACACTATCCCGAGGTGTGCAACGACCAGTTGTATTGAGTATCAGTGGACACGACCCAACCGGAGGGGCCGGGATACAGGCTGATATCGAGACGATCAATGCTCAGGGTTGTCGGGCCTGCACCCTGATTACCGCGCTAACCACACAAGACAGCCGTGACGTGCATCAGGTACACGCTCTGCCGGCACCGGATCTAGCCCATCAACTGGACATCCTGTGCTCTGACATACCACCTGATGTCATTAAGCTGGGTCTGCTCGGTAATGCCACACAGATCCGGACACTCAGCCCGATACTGCGTCAGCAGGGTGTGCCGATTGTGCTGGATCCGATCATCAAGGCGGGTGGTGGCCGTACACTGGCAGATCACACCATGATTGATGCCATGCTGACTCATCTGATCCCGTATACCGAATTACTCACACCCAATCACCACGAATTGATGCGCCTGAGTAATCAACACACGCCCGCAGCCGCAGCTGCAGAGCTACAACACCGGGGTTGTCAGCATATCTTACTCACTGGTACTGAAGACCAGAGCACCGGCAACCAGGTCGTACATACCCTGTATAGTCCGGTAACAGCACCACAACGTGATACCTGGGACAGATTGCCACACCACTACCACGGTTCGGGCTGCACCTTAGCTGCCGCCTGTGCCAGCCAGATCGCACTGGGTCAGGCGATAGCACCAGCTGTGCAACAGGCCCAGGCCTATACCTGGCGCAGCCTGCACCAGGCAGAACATCCCGGACAGGGCCAATATCTGCCCCGCCGATAGCCTGACCCATCATCTTGAACCTGCCACACCTGTCAGCTCCACTGTTATTTGCCGGTTTGTTGCACCTGCTACTCGGACTCTGGCTCAGCCAGACACAACCTATCCACCTGATATCTCACTCTGACCTGCCGTCGCCACAGCCCACCGCTATTATTGTGCACCTGCAACCAGCAGCAGCAGCAACACCGCCATCATCCGCACCGACACCCGCCATTGAAAAAGACCCAACCCCAAAGATAACGGCCCGACAAAAACAGACGTCCGCAACTCGTCGTCCGCCCCCTACCAAGCCCAGACGCCCACGCCGGCAGCCACTGGCCAGACAACCTGCGCCAGACATCCAGACCGATGCACCGCCCAAACAGACTGTTAGTGCACAAGCTGTCAGCAAGTCGAGCAAGGTGGCAACCACTGTCAGCACATCCTCACCTCCAGCCAGTACCGGTCAGTCCGCGCACCGTGCGTTACCCACAAGCTACCTGCAACACCTGCATCGTTTATTGCAACGCCACCAGTACTATCCACGTCTGGCACGGCAGCGAGGTGAACAAGGAACGGTAGTCGTCAGTTTTGACATACAACCAGACAACCGCTTATATAATATCCGGTTGCATCAGGCGACAACCAGTAAACGACTCAATCAGGCCGCACTACGCAGCGTACGTCATCTGCAAAACTTGTTACCCCCTTTACCTGCTGCGCTTAACCGCCGTTCCTGGTCAGTTAAGGTACCTGTTGTCTACCAATTGCACTAGAGGGTGTTCTCAATCAGCTTCAAGGCTTGATTTCGGCCCTTTTCTGCGCTGACTGTGTTGCAATTCGTCGCAATAGAACGACTATTACT
>JAHDCB010000014.1 GCA_020630035.1 Gammaproteobacteria bacterium | reverse complement strand
CCAGTAGCGTAGCACCTGCTCAGAGAACGATATACACCAGATATGACTATACCTCTCGAAACATAAGGAATGACTATGGTATTTTCGCGTCGATATAAGGCCCCCAAGGTTGCTACTGTGATCGGACAGGGGACTGAGGTTAAGGGTGATATTGTTTTTCGTGGCGGTTTGCATCTGGATGGCAAAATCCTGGGTAATGTACAGGGAGAGCCAGATTCCAGCTCATCTGTCACAGTCAGTGATCAAGGCTGCATTGAGGGTGATATCCGGGTCGATAGACTCATTCTGAATGGGAGCGTGGTGGGTGATGTGCATGGTACCGAGCAGGTTGAATTAGCGTCTGCTGCGCGGGTCACAGGTACCGTCTATTATCAGACACTCACGATGGCACCTGGCGCGGAAGTCAATGGTCAGCTAGTGCATACTGACGAATCGACAGCATTGCAAACACACCCGCAAGATACAGAATCTGAAACAAGTGAACTATAGTTCACTATAATTGGGGAGTAATTTACCCTTTCCGGGGACGACATGGCTGCTTTATTGTGTTAGGAAATCAGTCAGGACTAAATCAACCGCTACATATTCCAAAGGAGATAAACAGAATGGCTTATCGAAACGGTAATTATTCTGCGTTCTATGTCGATGAACCATTTAGCCAGAGTGCTTTGGGTGCCCACGCAACAAAAGATTTCGTATACTACAATTTGTTACGTGCCTGGAAAGGAAAAGATGATTCATTCCCTTTTAATGATTCGCATGCAAAAAACTACAATGTGAGAGACGAAAGTGACTGGGAAAAGACATTAAAACCTAGAATTCGTGATCGTTTAAATAACTCGAAAAATGTTGTTCTATTTCTTAGTGAAATAACTAAAAACAGTAGGGCGCTATGTGAGGAAATGAATTTCGGTGTCGGTAAAAATGGTTTACCTGTAATCGTTGTTTATCCAGACTACAAAGATGAATCCGATATAGTTGATCGCTCTTCTAAAAAAATTAAGCAAAATATTAAGAATCTGTGGGATAAGCTGCCTGCATTTCGAAATCAGATGGACGATGTTCCAACAATACATATTCCTAACAAGAAAAGGTTAATTGAGAAGGCACTAAATGATTCTGATTTTATGGTGGCGAGTAAATGCGATCCTGGAGTTTTCTTTTATAAGTGCTGATATAAAAAATCGAGTCGTAAAAAAATGAAATTCATTTTGGATGCAATAACTAGCAAAGCATATTGGCAGTATGTATTACTCTCCAAGCCCGGAGTAGAATCAGTTTTGTCTATTCTCGGGGTGTTTTGGTTAATCGTGTCAATGTTAGATTTTTTTGGGCTTTATGGGTGGGGTAAAGGTGCTCCTTATGTGTTTCTGGTTCTTGTTTTTCTATCCATTGCTATTTCTATTGCTTTGCGTCTTCCACGGAAATCTATTTGTGTAAGTTTCCCTCAGAAAGATCTCACGATCGAAGTACGAATTGATAACTTATTCGATACGGCTGGCGCAATTATGATTAGCACAAATACGGATTTTGAAGGGGATGTATCTGGAGGGAAGATCGCTCTTGATAGTTTACAGGGGCAGTTTACTGATCGCTACTTTAAGGGAAATCAGAATGAGCTTCTTTCTCAGATGTTAGCGAAACTACAAACTATTAACGGATCAGCGCCTTTCCCACTTGGAACCACAATACCAATTACGACGCATGGTAAGACTTTTTATTTTACTGCTATGTCGGAGCTGAACGACCGAGGTAATGCTTCAACGACCCAGGATAACGTGATCCGGGCATTAGAGGGGCTGTGGAGTCACGTTAGGAATGCTGGAGAGTTACAGGATGCGCTTGCTGTACCTGTAGTTGGTACTGGACGCGGTCGTTTGACGCAATCAAGAAAAAAGATGATCTCGTTAATCGCTCAGTCATTTGCAAATGCATCGGAGAACGGTAAATTAGCGGATACACTTATTATTGTCATTCGCCCCGAGGATGCGGCCAATTTTAAGTTAAATTTATATGATGTTAAAAATCATCTAACTCAAGTTCTACATTGTTCTTGAGCTATTATATGACGAAGTAACTCTATGGAATTCCCCAAAATTCAGGTCAGAGAATAAGGTGTTGCGTCAGTCGTCGGACTGCAAAACACCGACTCAAGCCTATCAGGCGGGAGTATGTTGAGGAACCAAACTCAGCTTACCCCTGATTAACTGTTCACTATCTGCTATTTTGAACCGTATAACAAGTTTTGGCCTTATCTGAACATGGTAATTTTATGACACAAGCAATAGTGCAGAATGATGTGCTGGTTTTTACTCAGGCAGCGGCGACTAAGGTTGCGGAATTGATTGAGGAAGAAGGTAATCCGGAGTTGAAGCTACGTATTTATATTCAGGGTGGCGGTTGCTCCGGTTTTCAGTATGGATTTACCTTTGATGAGACCTTGCAGGAAGGTGATGAAAGTGTAGTGACAGATGGTGTGACTTTGTTGATTGATCCGATGAGTGTGCAATATCTGGCGGGAGCCGAAGTTGATTATTCTGAAGGCCTACAGGGCGCACAGTTTGTGATTCGAAATCCGAACGCCGCAACCACGTGCGGTTGTGGTTCATCATTTTCGGTCTAGGGGCCGTTCTCAATGAGCTGAGTGAGTAATAACTTTGAGTTGTTTTTTGTGCCGGCAAGGCGTCATAGTCGTTCTATTGCGACGAGCTGCAGCGCCGCCGGCGTGGAGAAGGGCCGGAGTCAAGTCATCAGGCGAATTGAGAGCGCCGTTTAGGTTGCGAGCAGCGACTTTTTACAGGTGATTCCAGGCGCATGGCAACCGTCAGTTTTCGTTATCAATATAGCCGTAATACCCTATGGTTGATTCTGTTAGTCGGGCTGGTATTATGCAGCCTGCTGATCTGGCAGTATGATCTGGTCTATGATATTTATTTTCGGGAACAACTGACGCATCTTGGCTGGTTGATCAATGGTGCCATTGTGGTGTTATTTCTGACCGGCATGGCGCATATTGTGTTGATTTTGTGGCGCTATCGACAGGAAGAGGCGGGTATTGCACAGTTTTTACGTAATCTGCAGCAGCGTCCGGATCGGCCATTGCGAGGTATTGAGCATGTCCGTCTGATTGCACAGCGGTATGATCGTTTACAGGCGTTATATGATGCGCGCCAGCCGATTGATCAGAGTGCGCTGGCAGCGACGCTGATGGCTGCCGAGAGTATCCGGCAGGGTGTGCCGAAGTTTGTGAATAACACCCTGATTCTGACTGGTGTGTTTGGCACGATTGTGTCGTTATCTATGGCGTTGATCGGGGCGTCTGAAACCCTGGAAAATGCGGTGAGTGCCACCGGTATGGGCATGGTGATTCATGGTATGTCTACGGCGTTATCCACCACGATTACTGCGATTGTCTGCTATTTTTATTTTGCGTATTTTTTTGCCCGGATAAATGATGCACAGACAAACCTGGTTGGCGCCATAGAACAGATTACCACGTTGCATCTGTTGCCACGTTTTCAGGTAGATAACGAGCATGTGTTATATGAATTTGCTGGTCTGATCCGGTCTTTGCGGGGACTGGCTGAACAGATGCAACAGACACAGTTGGCGCTGGCTGAGTCAGAGCATAAGGTACTGGCAGCAGTGCAGGCTACCGGTACGACGCAGATACAAGCGAGCTTGGATGTGATTATGCAACAGTTACGTGCTGGCTTCCGCTTACGTGATGACGAATGAACACGGCGTTTATTGATTTACGGGCAGATCAGCAGTCTGGTCAGGGCAACGCCAGTTTCTGGCCTTCATTCACGGATATTATGACGACCATTGTGATGATCTTTCTGATCGCACTGGTGGTGTTGTTGGCGCGTAATCTGGAGTTGGTGCAACAATTGCGTGCGACTATGGAGGCGGAACAACTGGCGGCTGAACGGGCGTTCGTGGCCGGGGAGAAAAATGACTTACTGGCTGCGGCATTACACGCAGCAGAAGGTCGCCTGACGAATTTACGTTTGCAGGCGGACCAGTTGCAGACACGTACCCAGGCACAGTTGGCTCAGCTGGCTGAACAGCAGGGACAGATCAGAGATTTGCAGCAGGCACGTGATCAGTTTGCTCAGGAGGCAGCGGCTTTGTTGGTGTTGCGTGAGCAGTTACAGTCTGAGGCTGTGCAGCATAAGGCGCAGTATCGGAAGGCACAATTGGCGTTGCAACAGCGCGATGTGGCCTTACAGACTGCCCGGGTTGATATGCAGGCACTGGTGGCTGAATTGCAGTTGGCCCGGGACGATCTGTCAGCAGTGCAACAGCGTAGCCAGGTGCTGAATGAGCAGTTGGATGCAAAGACACAGTTGTTGCTGGCACAACAGTCAGAGGCGCAGACGGTCGCACATCGTTATGCGACGCTGGCGGAGGACTATACGCATCTGAAGTCAAAATATGACAAGCTGGTGCGACCGGCACGCTCAGCACGTGGGCGTTACCGGGTCGAGGTGCGCTATTGGAAGCGGGATGGTGAATATCAGATTGCGTGGCGTGAGGGGACAGCAGGGCAGTTTCAGACAGTGACCCGGGATGCGTTGGACAAGATATTGACTCGCCTGGATCAACAGCATACTACGGGCTTATATATCCGGGTTGTGTTGCCGGAGGATAGTGAGTTATCACATACTGAGGCGTGGAAATTTACCTTGTCTCTGCATCAGCAATATGATTATTACTTCAAAAGCTCATAGCAAATGCGCTTTTGCGCCTCGTCTTTGCTTCGTTCGTAGCCTTTAGCGGTGCCTTTTGAAGTCTCTGTTAGTGGCGGAAGTGGCGCATGCCGGTGAACAACATGCTGATGCCATGTTCGTTCGCGGCGGCAATCACTTCGTCATCGCGTCGGGAGCCGCCGGGTTGGATGACGGCGGTGATACCGGCTGCTGCCGCGTGATCAATGCCATCGCGGAATGGAAAGAACGCATCTGAGGCCATCACGGCGCCGGCAACGGATAGCCCGGCCTGATGTGCCTTGTCGCCGGCGATTCTGGCCGAATTAACCCGACTCATCTGTCCGGCCCCGACCCCGATAGTTGACTGGTCTCTGGCATACACAATCGCATTTGATTTGACATATTTTGCGACTTGCCAGGCAAAAATCAGATCCTGCCGCTCGGCGGTGCTGGGGGTGCGTTCAGTGGCTAAGGTTAACTCCTGGTATAGGGCCGTGTCTTCATCTTGCAGTAAAATACCGCCATGAACCTGTTTTAAGCTCTGGCGTGGTTCTGGCGTGGCAGTCCAGGTACCACATACCAGTAGACGCAGGTTTTTTTTACGTGCCAGACAGGTGCGGGCTGCTTCGCTCACTGCCGGTGCGATGATCACTTCGACAAACTGACGTGCAATGATCGCCTCTGCGGTGGCGGCATCCAATGTCTGGTTGCAGGCGATGATGCCGCCGAATGCTGATTCCGGGTCGGTGCGATATGCCAGTTCATAGGCGGTTAGTAAGTCTGTCGCACACGCTACGCCACATGGATTCGCATGTTTGACGATGACGCAGGCTGGTGTGTCTGTGAATGAGCGGACGCAGGTCAGGGCAGCATCGGTATCTGCAATGTTGTTGTATGACAGTGCCTTGCCTTGCAATTGCCGGGCAGTTGCCACGCAGGCTTCCTGCTGGTTGGCTTGTACATAAAATGCAGCTGACTGGTGTGGGTTTTCACCATAGCGCAGGGTGGCGGTATGCTGATATTGCAGATTCAGGGTACGGGCATAGGTTTGTGTCTGACCTGTGGTATCGCGTGCGCCTAGGTAATCGGCTATCGCGCCATCATATTGCGCGGTATGTTCAAATGTCTTCGCTGCCAGGGCAAAGCGGGTGTCTGGTGTGGTTTGTCCCTGGTGTTGTGCCATTTCATCCAGTACCCGGGTGTAGTCTGCCGGATCCACGATCACGGTTACGGCAGCGTGATTTTTTGCCGCAGCACGTAGCAGGGTGGGGCCACCGATATCAATGTTCTCAATCGCGAGTGGCAGGTCGCAATCAGGCTTGGCGACGGTTGCCTGGAATGGGTACAGGTTGACCACGACCAGATCTATCGGGCCGATGTCGTGGGTCTGCATCACGTTATCGTCAGGGCCGCGTCGCCCCAGGATACCGCCGTGGATTTTGGGATGCAGTGTCTTCACTCGCCCTGCCATCATTTCCGGAAATCCGGTGTAATCGCTGACTTCAGTCACGGGTATCGCGTGTTGACGCAATAAGCTCGCCGTACCACCGGTGGAAAGTATCTCAATGCTGGCGGCGTGGAGGGCCTGAGCCAGTTCGAGAATGCCGGTCTTGTCAGAGACGCTGAGCAGGGCGCGCTGGATGGACATTATGTTTCCTGAAGTAGAGTCAGTTGGTGGCGCACAAACGGTACTGTGAGCGGGCGTTTGGTGCTGAGTGAGGCCTGATTCAGATGTTGCATCAGTACCACGAGTTGGTGGGTATCACGGGTATAACGTTGCAGCAGATATTGGCTGACGGCAGCTGGTAATAGCAGGCCTTGACGGTGGGCCAGTTGGCTGAGCAGTTGTGCCTGTTGTGAATCTGTGAGCGGTTGGTGCCGGTAGGTGATGCCTGAGCTCAGCCGACTACTCAGGTCAGGTAGCCGAAAAGGTAGTACCCGGGCAGCGGCTGTGGCGCTGACCAGTAGCTGACATTGCCGATCACGTGCCTGGTTATACAGGTGAAATAGTGCGGCTTCCCAGTCTGCCTGGCCAGCGAGGCAATCAATATCATCCAGTGCCACCAGGTCCAGTTGTGCCAGATCCTGGAATATTGTCGGGTGCAGCTGGGCATATTGTGCGCAGGTCAGGTAGGCTACCTGCAGGCCTTGTGTCTGTGCGGCCTGGCATTGTCCCAGTAATAGATGGGTACGACCGGTGCCGATCGGGCCGGTCAGATAGAGCAAGGGCTGGTTGTGTTGTTCGCGTTGTTGCTGCAGCAGTTCTTGTAAGGCCTGATTGTCACCGAAGATATAGTCATCCAGCGTGCTGTGCTCCGGGAGTACCAGAGGCAGAGGCAGTTGTTTGTTCATCGGCCGAGTTGTCGGATGGTCAGCCCGGTACTGAGGATGTGCCCGAGTGCGAGAGCCATTTCCAGCAGGCCCCAGTTGGATCGGATCGGGTCAGTCCACCAGATGACACCACCGTGTAACAGATACACGAGCGCCAGCAGGCTGCTGTATAACAGGGTTGCTGGCTGCGTACGCAGAACACCGCGTAATACCAATAGCCAAGGCCCGACAAACAATATCAGCCATAATGAGATGCGTGCTGCGGGGGTGGCAGATAACACCATCACCCAGGCCATGCCGAACGCGATCAGGCAGAGTAGGCTGCCACTGGCACACAAAGCGGTGAATCTGGCTGGCATAGTCTGACCTGTTTTCAGGATGAGGGGCTGTGTAGTTGCTGCGCGATATGTGCAATACGCTGACCGAGGGCGCGACAGAGTGTTGTTTCGTCGGTACTCTGTGGCTGATCATTGTGTGCACCAGCCACATGAGACGCGCCATACGGCGAGCCGCCAGTGGTTGTGTCGGACAGACTGGGTTCACTATAGGGTAGCCCGGTGATCAGCATTCCGTGATGTAATAGCGGCACGACCATGGATAACAGGGTGCTCTCCTGACCGCCATGCAGGCTGCTGCTGGAGGTAAATACCGCAGCGGGCTTACCGCTCAGGGCGCCGGCGAGCCATAGTTCGCTGGTGCCTTCCCAGTAATGTTGCAAAGCTGCGGTCATATGCCCGAACCGGGTCGGGCTACCGAGTGCCAGGGCTTGGCAGTTGCGCAGGTCATCCAGGGTGGCATAAGGCGGCCCCTGGGTGGGCATGCCTGGTGTTGTGGCTGCGGGTGTGGCAGAAATCGGTGGGACGGTACGCAGCCGGGCTTCCAGGCCGCCGGCTTCAATGCCGATGGCGATTTGTTGCGCTAGTGCGGCGGTTGCGCCCTGGCGGCTGTCGTATAGAATGAGTGCGTAAGACATGATGAGTCCGGGTTTAGCGAACAGGTTTTTTTCAGGAAACGATATGCAGACAGAACAATTATCCGCATTGTTGGCAGATGTGTTGGCAGAGGCTCGGCGACAGGGTGCAGACAGTGCAGAAGCCTCAGTACATCAGGAACATGGCTTATCGGTAACAGCCCGCCTGGGTGAAGTCGAAACGATAGAAAATGTGGCTGAGCAGAATCTCGGTGTGACCGTGTATCAGGGGAATTGTAAGGGCAGTGCAACGACTCAGGACTTCAGCACCCAGGCGATGCAGGAGACAGTGACAGCGGCCTGTCGGATTGCGCGTCATACGGCAGCTGATTCGGCAGCAGGCCTGGCAGATTCGGAGCGGATGGCGACTCAGGTGCCGGATCTGGATTTACACCATCCCTGGTCACTGGATGCTATTCAGGCTGGTGAACTGGCCTGTGCCTGCGAGGCTGCAGCGCTGGATTATGACGCGAAAATAACCAATTCGGAAGGGGCGAGTGTGCAGACAGAGGCGCATCTGTTTGTGTATGGTAACACCCATGGTTTTATCGGTGGGTACCCGCAAACACGGCATAGTGTCAGTTGTACCGTATTGGCCCAGGCGGGTGACGAGATGCAGCGAGATTATTGGTACGATATAGCGCGTGTTTCGGACATGCTGGCGGATGTGACAGCAATTGGCCAGAATGCTGCGCAGCGCAGTCTGGCCCGGCTGGGCAGCCGCAGATTGTCCAGTATGCAGTGTCCGGTGTTGTTTCGACCGGATATGGCGGTGGGTTTGTTACAGAGCTTGTGCGCGGCGATCCAGGGTCCGGCCCTGTATCGTCAAGCGAGTTTTTTATTGGAGGCACTGGATCAGCAGATTTTGCCCGATTGGGTGAAGATCACTGAAAATCCATTGCTGATGCGTGGTTTGGCAAGTGCGCCATTTGATCAGGAAGGGGTGGCGACACAACAGCGTGATCTGGTCAGTGACGGGATATTACGTGGTTATATCCTGGATAGTTATGCTGGCCGGAAACTGAATCGGCCCACGACCGGTAATGCGGGTGGTGTGCGTAATCTGCGTATCAGTCACACTGGTCAGGATTTTGCGACGCTGGTGCGGCAGATGGGGCGAGGCCTGATAGTGACTGAATTGATGGGACAGGGCACGAATCTGGTGACAGGAGATTACTCACAGGGTGCGGCAGGTTTCTGGGTAGAGAACGGCGAAGTGCAATATCCGGTGTCTGAGATCACGATAGCAGGCAATCTGTGCGAGATTTATCGGCAGTTACAGGCAGTGGGTACCGATAATGATTATCCGGGTAGCACAGAGACTGGTTCCTGGTTGGTGGATGGCATATCGGTTGCAGGCCGATAACCGCAATGTTCGCGATGTGTAAGCCATTGTTCAGGCCGGTGTGTGTTCCTGGGCATCCCTGGTCTGATAGTGCTGCCAGGTGTTGACTATGTGACAGAACAGGTGCGCTGTCTGACTAGCGTCATATTGAGCACCATGTGCCTGGCTCGCATCCCAGGTCAGACCGGCCATTTTGCTGGCACGAGCCAGCACGGTCTGGCCATACATGAGTGCACTCAGGCTGACGGTATCCAGGGTGCTGAACGGGTGAAACGGGTTGCGTTTGCTGCCGGTGCGTGTGACCGCTGCGTTGATGAAGCCGAGGTCAAATGCAGCATTGTGCCCGACCAGGATGGCGCGTTTGCAGCCACTGGCCTTGATCGCCTGGCGGATCGGGCGGAATATCCGGGTCAGTGCTTCTTTTTCCTCGACTGCCTGGCGCAGTGGGTTATCTGGTTGAATCTGGTTAAAACGTAATGATTCCGGATCCAGGCGTGCGCCGGCAAATGGTATGACTTGTTCGCAGTATTGTGCTGCCGGGTGTAGTTTTCCGGCGTCATCCTGCCAGAGTGGGATGGCAGCGATTTCCAGCAGGGCATCGGTAGCTGGATTGAAGCCTCCGGTCTCAACGTCTACCACGACTGGCAGGTAACCGCGAAAGCGTTCTGCCATTCTGGGGTGATAGGGCTGTGGTTCAGTCATACAGGTAGTCGTCGTCCCAGTCATCTGGTGTCTGGCTGGCGCCATCCCGGACGGCGGATGCCTGGCGTTGCAGGTAGGCATCGCGCACAAGACTATAGGGATCCAGGGCCTGATCCACCACGCGACTGAGTGGCAGCAGGTCTGCGCGCTGGTCTATCAAGTCCAGGCTGCGTAAGGCGTATTTGGGGGTGTCGTTTGGCAGGGCATTCAGCGGTTCAGTCCACCAGTCCACCAATCTACCCGCCAGGTTGCGCATACTGCTTGGCCCGAACACGGGCAGAACCAGGTAGGGGCCGGATTGCATTCCCCAGGTGCCAAGGGTCTGGGCAAAGTCTTCCTGGTGTTGTGGCCAGCCGAGTGGCGTGGCGACATCAAGCAGCCCGGCCAGGCCGACGGTACTGTTCAGGGTAAAGCGGACGGCTGTGTGTCCGGCGGCTTGCGGTTTGTGTTGTAGCAAGCTGTTCAGCAGGGTGGTCAGGCTAGTCAGGTTATTGAAGAAGTGGGTGATGCTCTGGTTGACCGGGGTTGGGACGATTTGCTGGTAGCCCTGGCTGAGCGGGCGCAGCATATAGTGATCCAGGGTTTCGTTAAACGCGTAGATATGGCGGTTGATATCTTCGTAAGGGTCGCGGGTATCACTGAACTCGGCATCCAGACTGGCGCAGCCGGTTAAGCTGAGTAACAGGCTAAGGGTGCAGAGGCTGATCATCTTAGGCATGAGTCAATCTTGTCCTAAGGGCGCAAATAAGCTGTGCAGGTCATCGCGGGTCAGGGCAGCCTGGCTCTGTTTGCCATCAAACAGGGCATCAGCCAGTGCCTGCTTTTTTTGTTGCAGGTTGTTGATTTTTTCTTCGACGGTTCCTTGTGTAATCAGCTTGTAGACAAACACCTTGTTTTTTTGCCCGATCCGGTGTGCCCGGTCAGTTGCCTGGCGTTCTACAGCAGGGTTCCACCAGGGGTCGTAATGGATCACTGTATCGGCAGCAGTCAGGTTCAGTCCGGCCCCGCCAGCCTTCAGGCTGATCAGGAATAGTGGTGCCTGGCCACTCTGGAATTGATCTATTGGCGTGGCCCGGTCTTTGGTTTGTCCGGTCAGTTTGACGTATTGAATGTTGTGTTCTGCCAGTGCTTGTTCGATCAGGGCCAGCATGCTGGTGAATTGTGAAAACAGCAGGATACGGCGTCCTTCGCTGATCATGGCCGGTAGCAGTTCCATCAGGCGTTCCAGCTTGGCTGATTCTTGTACCTTTTTGGCCGCTTCCATTTTCAGCAGGCGCGGGTCGCAACAGATTTGCCGCAGTTTCAGCAGGGCATCCAGGATGATGATTTGGCTGCGCTCAATGCCCTTTTTGTCGATTTCTTTGCGGATTTTGTTGTGCATCGCGACGCGTATGGTTTCGTATAGTTGTTGTTGTCCGCCACTCAGTTCAACATCGGTAATCATTTCGGTTTTTTCCGGTAGTTCCTGCACTACCTGGTCTTTTTCCCGGCGTAAGATAAAGGGTGCAATCCGTTGTTGTAGTTGTTTCTGGCGACGCGTGTCGCCCTGGTTTTCGATCGGTCGGCGGAACAGGTGACGGAACCGTTTGTCGTCGCCCAGCAGGCCAGGCATCAGAAAGTGAAATTGTGACCAGAGTTCGCCCAGGTGGTTTTCGATCGGTGTGCCGGTCAGGCACAGTCGGTAGTTGGCCTGTAGTTGACGCGCGGTCTGTGCCACCTTGGAACGTGGGTTTTTGATATTCTGTGCTTCGTCCAGAATCAGCAGGTGCCAGTGTTGTTTGAGGAGTACCTCGCTGTCGCGCGGCAGCAAGGGGTAGGTGCTCAGTACCAGGTCGTATTCGGTGATATGGGTAAAATGTTGCTGCCGGTCTGCGCCCTGCAGGGTAACAATCCGCAGGTTGGGAGCAAATCTGGCGGCCTCCCGCGCCCAGTTCACCATCAGTGAGGTGGGTGCGATCACCAGACTGGGGTGTTCGGTACGTCCGGCTTGTTGTTCAATCAGCAGGTGTGCCAGGGCCTGGATGGTTTTGCCCAGGCCCATATCATCTGCCAGGATGCCGGACAGGCCGTATTCGCGCAGAAATTGCAGCCAGTTCAGGCCGGCTTGCTGATAGGGCCGCAATGTTGCCTGGAGTGTGTCCGGTGGTTGGGTCGTGCGGATGCCGTCGAAGTCTGCCAGTTGTTTTGCCAGGCGGCGTGGACCTTCGACACCGCCCCAGGTCAGGTTCACTGCGTCCAGGGCGTTCAGTTGGGCGGCCTGGTAGCGCGAGATAGCGAGCTGACCGTCTTTGTTCAGGGCGTTCGGGTCGTATAGTTCGACCAGGGTTTCGATGATATGTCGAACCTGGCCGAACGGAGTACGCAGCAGTCGTCCGTCAGTCAGCGGCAGGTGTAGCTCGGTGTCGGTTGGCTGGTCCAGCCATTCATTCAGAGTATTTGCCCGATGCTCGTTCTGAATAAAGTTAACCAGGGCACTCAACAGATTGAATGGCTTGCCGTCAATGGTGACACCTAGTGCCAGGTTGAACCAGTCTTCGCCGCTACCTGTATCCAGTTCGGCATACCAGTCGTCCGCTTCGACCAGGTTGTAGCGGAATTCCGGATCAAACGTAATTTCCCACCCCTGCTGACGTAGTGCGGGTATTGTGTTGCTGACAAAGTCCAGCCAGCCTGCTTCTTCTGCCGGGTGTTGATACCGGGTACCATGACCGGTGTCGCGAACCCCGCGTATTGTTGAGGTTGTTTTCAGTCCGGCTGCAGTCAGCGTTTTGGCATGGCGGCGCTCCGGCGTTGGCTGGCGTTTGATCTGTTCGAAATGCTGGCCGACTTGTTGCAACAGGATAGTGTCGGAGTCTGACGGGTTGACTAGTGTGTCGCCATACCGAAAGCATAACTCGGCATAGTCCTGCCAGTGTTCTTCTGTATCGTAGAAGTATGTTGAGGTATTGTTGTCGCTGACCAGATATAGCACAGGCCGGGGCTTGATTTTTTTGGGTGGTTTGAGTTCGGCTTGCGGTATTGGCGGTGTATGTTCCGGAAAGCGGTGTTGCAATGCCTGGGCGACCTGTTCGCATTGGCGCACGGGAACTGGTGGAGCCTGGGTCAGTGCAGTTGCGATGTCCTCCGGGAGCCCGGTCTGCAATGGGCCGACCTGCCAGGTTTGCTGATCCAGGTACCAGGGTGAGCTGATCGGGAGCAGTGTCAGATCGGCAGGTTCAGTGATGGTGATTTGTGCCTGCTGGTCTGCCAGTTGCCAATCCAGTTTTCCGGTCCTGGGTTGGCCGGGACTCAGAATGGGGTGTTCCAGGTCTTTCCAATGAGCACGTCCGCTGTGTATCAGTCGTTCCAGCAGATAAGGTGCCGCATCGCCGCAGAGTACTATTCCCCGGTAGTGATAATGGTGCGGTGTGGTGTTTTCCAGCAGTCGGGCCAGTTCTTTATCCTGTCTGGTCAGGTAGGTGGATTGTGACTGGCTCACTTGTGCCAGATAGGTCCCTTTACTCCAGCCTGGCCGGCTTTTTAAACGGCGGGTTTTGTAGCTGGCGACTTGTAACAGCGGGTTGCCGAAATGACTGTCACTGGCCAGTGACAAGGTGTAATGGAGTTCAAACTGGTAGGCGGGCTGAGTGGGTTGTTCAACCGCTGTGGCAGGTGCTGGTATGGTATCCAGCCAGTGTCGCAGGGTGGGGTTCAGGTCAGGTGAGATGGCCTGATTATCGGATGGCTGGAATGATTTGAGTTGTTCTTTATGGGCAAATAAGGTGGCGGCGACATGTTTGCAGTTATACCCGACTGGGCAACTACAGTGCCCGCGTACCTTCAGTAATACGGTACCTTCCGGGTGATAATGCAGGTTCACGATGACCTGATAAATCCGACGACCACTGCCAGCAACACTGGCGGTAATCTGCTCGCCGTCGTCCAGGGTTTCCAGGTTATGCACTCGGCCCTGGTTGTAATAACTGCGCCCGCGGCTGACGTAGGTCTGTTGTAGGTGCCGGTTAATGTCCTGCTGGGTGAGTGATCGCATTGCCGGGTGTGGATTAGAGAAAGAGTTTGCCCCTTTCCCGGCCGGGAAAGAGGCATGATGTTCCAGGTTATCGTGCAGCGGCTAAGGTTGCGGCTTTATCTGTGTTTTCCCAGGTAAAACCTGAATTTTCGCGGCCAAAATGACCATAGGCTGCGGTTTTACGGTATTTGATCTGTTCTGTATTCAGCAGATCCAGCATGCTGAGGATGCCGTAAGGTCGCAGGTCAAAATGTTCGCGCACCAGTTCGGTGATCTTTTCGTCAGCGAGTTTGCCGGTGCCGAAGGTTTCGACCATGATGGAGGTTGGCTCGGCCACACCAATCGCATACGAGACTTGTATCTCACATCGATCTGCCAACCCGGCGGCAACAATGTTTTTCGCGACATAACGTCCGGCATAGGCTGCGGACCGGTCGACCTTGGAGGGATCTTTGCCAGAAAAGGCACCGCCGCCATGCCGTGCTGAGCCACCATAGGTGTCGACGATGATTTTGCGTCCGGTCAGGCCGGCATCACCCATCGGGCCACCGATCACGAAGGCACCGGTCGGATTGATATGGTATTGTGTCTCTTTTGTCAGCCAGCCGGTTGAGGTCAGCACAGGCTGAATGATTTCTTCCATAATGCCGGCCTGCAGGTCGCTCAGGCTGACATCCGGGCTATGTTGAGTGGAGAGTACGACAGCATCAATGCTGACCGGCTTGCCATCGCGATAATGGAAGCTCACCTGGCTTTTGGCATCGGGCCGTAACCAGGGTAGGGTGCCGTTATTGCGGACTTCAGACTGGCGCTCAACCAGCCGGTGGGCATACAGAATTGGTGCGGGCATCAGGACATCGGTTTCGTTGGTGGCATAGCCAAACATCAGGCCCTGATCACCTGCGCCCTGATCTTCCGGCTTCGCCCGGTCTACCCCCTGGTTGATATCAGGCGATTGCACGCCGAGTGCGGTCATTACCGCACAGGTTTCCCAGTCAAAACCCATCTCTGAGCTGTTGTAGCCAATCTCGCGAATTGTCTGGCGGATAATCGCTTCATAATCTGGCTTGGCGGTGGTGGTGATTTCACCGGCGATCATTGCCATACCTGTTTTGAATACAGTTTCGCAGGCAACCCGAGCATAGGGGTCTTCTGCCAGAATGGCGTCCAGTACGGCATCTGAGACCTGGTCGGCCATTTTATCGGGGTGGCCTTCGGAAACAGATTCAGATGTAAAGATATAGTCATTTGCCATAGAGCAAGGCTCCTGCATTAGTATTAGAGAGATCAAGAGTGGCGCAATATACAACCAGGTGTACATTCAGGCAGCCCGGCATTATGGCGAAATCCGATGTAATTGCAAATAGCGTATGCTCAGGCGTCAGAGTTATCTGATGTACAGAACATGAGTTTTATTGGTGTTGCTGGTATCTGCCACAGTCTGTGTCAGGTGGTGGTGGCAATAACTGAATGTGTGGTGTTATGCAGCCAGATTTGATTTTAGTCGATGGTTCTTCATACCTGTTCCGGGCCTATCATGCCTTGCCACCGCTGACTAATTCACGCGGTGAGGCAACCGGTGCAATTGTCGGTGTGGTCAATATGCTGCGTAAGTTGCTGACTGACTATCCGCCACGTTATATCTCGGTGGTATTTGATGCGCCGGGTAAAACATTTCGCGACGAGCTGTATTCGGCCTATAAGGCAAACCGTCCACCATTGCCGGACGATCTGCGTGACCAGATAGCCCCGTTGTTACAGGCTGTCGAATGTATGGGTTTGCCATTGTTGGTGGTCGACGGGGTTGAAGCGGATGATGTGATTGGTACATTGGCGCATCAGGCTGATCAGATGGGTTTATCGACCCTGATTTCCACCGGCGATAAAGATTTAGCACAACTGGTCAACGAGCGGGTGACCCTGATCAATACGATGACCGATGTGCGACTGGATCGTCAGGGAGTGATGGATAAATATGCGGTCTGGCCGGAACAGATGATTGATTATCTGGCACTCATGGGCGACAGTGCTGATAACATTCCGGGGATACCGAAATGTGGCCCGAAGACAGCAGCGAAATGGCTGGCAACTTACACGACACTGGATAACCTGGTCGCACAGGCGACAGACATCAAGGGCAAGGTCGGTGAGAACCTGCGGGCTCATCTGGAGCAACTGGCGTTGTCCCGGCAATTGACAACCATTAAGTGTGATGTGCCGTTGCCACATCAGGTCACAGGCCTGCAACCAAGGCCAGCGGATACGGATGCGTTACGGATCATTTATCAACGGCTGGAATCCCGCCGGTTACTGGCTAGCCTGGAGACACATGAGTCGGTGGCAACACCGGTTGTGGCAGCAGCACCAGTGGTGGCGTACCAGACGATACTGGATGCAGCGACCTTTGCAACGTGGAAGAACAAATTACAACAGGCGGAGCTGATTGCACTGGACACAGAGACAACCAGTCTCGATACATTGCAAGCGGAACTGGTCGGACTGTCTTTTGCAGTGGCTGCCGGTCAGGCGGCCTATCTGCCGTTAGGGCACCGGTATGCCGGTGTACCGCAGCAATTGGCGCGTGATTGGGTGTTGGCGCAGTTGCGACCAATTCTGCAAGATGCCCGGATCCTGAAGGTAGGGCAGAACCTGAAATATGACCTGGGTATTCTGGCAAATGAGGGTATACAGCTACAGGGCGCCATACATGACACGATGCTGGCCTCGTATGTATTGGATAGCCTCGGGCGGCATGATATGGATAGCCTGGCGGAACGTTATCTGCACCATACGACGACAAAGTTCAGCGATATTGCTGGCAAGGGGGCGAAGCAACTGACGTTCGACCAGATACCACTGGAGCAGGCTGCGCCTTATGCAGCAGAAGATGCCGATATTACCTGGCAGTTACATCAGGTGTTATGGCCGGGATTAGTCGTAGAGCCTGATTTGATGACCTTGTATGCGGAGCTGGAAATGCCGCTGATTCCGGTATTATCACGTATGGAACGCACGGGTGTGATGGTGGACCGGGCATTGTTGCAGGCGCACAGTATGCACCTGGCGGAACAGTTGCACGAGCTGGAGCAAGCGGCATATCGTATTGCGGGGCGGACCTTCAATCTGAATTCGCCGAAACAGATTGGAGAGATATTTTTTACTGAACTGAAGCTACCGGTGATCAGCAAAACACCGAAGGGTGTCCCTTCTACTGCGGAATCTGTTCTGCAGGCACTGGCAGCAGATGGGCATGCGTTGCCGGAGTTGATTCTGCAACATCGCAGCCTGGCCAAGTTGAAATCGACCTATACTGATAAATTGCCGCAGCGGATCAACCCGCAGACCGGGCGCGTGCATACCAGCTACCATCAGGCGGTGACAGCAACTGGTCGGCTCAGCTCATCTGATCCGAATTTGCAGAATATTCCGATACGTACCGAGGTCGGCAGGCAGATCCGGCAGGCATTTATTCCTCAACCTGGTTGGAAGATGCTTGCCGCAGACTATTCGCAGATCGAATTGCGTATCATGGCGCACCTGTCGCAGGATGTCGGGTTGTGTCAGGCGTTTGCAGAGGGTGCGGATATTCATGCCGCGACCGCAGCGGAGGTCTTTGCTGCAGACAATCTGGCAGCGGTGACACCGGAACAGCGGCGCGCTGCCAAGGCGATCAACTTTGGTCTGATCTACGGCATGT
>JAHDCB010000013.1 GCA_020630035.1 Gammaproteobacteria bacterium | reverse complement strand
GTAGAAGCATCATTCGTCCGATTATCGCCATGTATCTGAAATGAGTGACGGCCCAGAGCATTGTGTCCGATCGGAGTCAATGGTAGTACGTGGGGGCCTGTTGTATGGCTGTATCGTGGTTTGCCTATGTGATAACGTCCTGCCGGGATAGGACCCAGGTTTGCAGCACCTTCCATCGATGGATTGTTACGACCCGAACCGTACCCTGAGTAACCGGTCGCAATATATTTTCCATTGTGGTGAAGTGTGCCGGTGCTTTGGCTGTATTGCCATGGCATAGGGACTCTCCGGTTGTGTAAACCCCACAACTATTCAGGATATCTGGTCAACTATCCTGCGCGAAGGTCACATGAAAGCCATCGCTGTTGTGTGCCAGGGTGATCTTCTGCGGTGGTGTGCCGCTGGCTACCTGGCGTAGCAGGGCGAGTGACAGTGGTGGCAGCAGTTCACCGTCGATGATCGCATCCAGCTGGCGTGCGCCGTTGGCTGTTTGTTCGCAGCGGGCACGCAGGGTGTCGTTGACGGCGGTGGTGTAGTGCAGTTCGGCCTGGTAGCGTTGCTGGATCCGGTGGCGCAGGCGTTGCAGGCGTTGTTCGACGATGGCGTGGAGGGTCTCGGCACTGAGGTAGGCGTAGCGCACGATCTGCATGCGCGCCAGCAGTGCTGGCTTGAGGTAGTGGCGCAGTTGTTGTTCCAGTTGGGCTGCGCTGGGATCAGCCAGGTCGGTGCCGTCAAAGCCGAGGTTGGCGGTGAGGATGAACAGGATGTTCTGGCAGTCGATCTGGCGGCCTTCGCCGTCGGCTATTTCGCCCTTGTCGAAGGCCTGGTAGAACAGGTTCAGGATGTCAGGATGGGCCTTTTCGACTTCGTCCAGTAATACCACGGCATACGGGCGCTGGCGGATGGCCTCGCTGAGCACACCGCCCTCGCCGTAGCCGACGTAGCCCGGGGGTGAGCCGATCAGGCGTGACAGACTGTGTTTTTCCTGATATTCGGACAGGTTGATCGTGGTGGACTGGCCGCCGAACAGGTACTCGGCAATCTGCAGGGCGGTTTCGGTCTTGCCGACGCCGCTGGGGCCGACCAGCAGGTAGGCTCCGAGCGGCGTGCCGGGGCGGCGCAGGTCAGCCAGAGCAGTCAGCAGGTGGTTGTGGATCTGGCGGATCGGTTCGGCCTGGCCGAGAATGTGTTCATTCAGGTGCTCGCCCAGTTGCTGGATGCGTTGCAGTCGGTCACTGGTCAGGGTGGTGATCGGAATTCCGGTCCAGTCGGCGATCACCGCAGCGATGTGTTCGCGATCCACTTCTATCGGCAGGCTGAAGGTGTCGTCGTCCGGCTGATCCGGTGGGGCTATCTCTGCGGTGTCGGTTGTCGGTTCGGCGGTTTGTGCGCGGCGGTGCGCCAATTGTGCGCTCAGGCGTTCGCGTTCGGCCTGCCAGGTACTGTGCAGTTGTTCCTGTTCGGCCTGGTTGGCAATCTGGCGTTGTTGCAGGGTGTCCAGGTGGTCGGTGTCAATCGCGTTGCCGTGGCGCTGTTCACGTTCCAGCAGGGTGATCTCAGCGGTATTCTGGGTGTGTTCGTTTTCCAGCCGGGTGATCTGGCGCGGTGGGATTTCCTGGGCCATGGTGACGCGCGCGGCGGCTGTGTCGAGCACGTCTATCGCTTTGTCCGGCAGTTGGCGTCCGGCGACGTAGCGCGCGCTTAGTCTGGCGGCAGCCTGGATGGCTGCTTCGGTGATATCGACGCCGTGGGTCTTTTCGTACAGCGGGCGCAGGCCGCGCAAAATGTGGATGCTGTCTGTAATGCTGGGTTCGTCCAGGCGGATCAACTGGAAGCGTCGGGTCAGGGCTGGGTCTTTTTCGATATATTTTTTGTATTCAGTCCAGGTGGTTGCCGCGATGGTGCGCAGTTCGCCACGGGCTAGTGCGGGCTTCAGCAGGTTGGCGGCATCGCTGCCGCCGCTCGGGTTGCCCGCGCCGATCAATGTGTGCGCTTCGTCGATGAACAGGATGATCGGGGTGCTGGCCTGTTTGACCTGGTCGATGACGGATTGCAGACGTTTTTCAAATTCACCCTTCACCGAGGCACCGGCCTGCAGGGCACCGATATCAAGTTCCCATAGGGCAATGTTTTGCAGGTGTTGCGGCACGCGTTTGGCGATGATGCGCAACGCCAGTCCTTCGATCAGGGCGGTCTTGCCGACCCCGGCCTCGCCCACCGCGATCGGGTTGTTTTTGCGACGACGGCTGAGGATGTCGATCATCAGGTCAATGTCGTCATCGCGGCATAACACTGGGTCAATCTCGCCCGCGCGGGCGCGGGCGGTGTAGTCGGTGCCGTAACGTGCCAGTGGTGTGTCGGCATCACTGGCGCTGGCGGATTGTGCCGGGGTGTCGCTGGCATCGGGGGTTTCGCCGGAGTCAGCGAGCAGTTGCGTAAAGTTTTTGCGCAATGCCTCGCGGTTGATGTTGTCCAGCAGGGTGATCAGCGGCAGTGGCAGGTAGCGTCCCGGGTTGAGCAGCAGCACCAGGAACAGGGCTCCGCTGCGGATCTCGCCTGCTGTAGTCTCCAGTGAGCTGAGCAGCCAGGCCTCCTGCAAGGCTTCAATCAACAATGGGGAGAAGGCCGGGTACTGGCCACTCAGGGTGTTATTGCTATTGATGAAGCTGTCGCTGAGCTGGCGCCGGAAGTCGGTATGCGCTATCTGCGCCTGTTGCAGGATCAGGCGCACGTCGCTGGTGGGGTTTTCGGCTAGTTTGTACAGTAGTTGGCCAATTGCGACTTCGTCGCTGTGCTGGCTGATGCTGAGGCTGGCGGCTTCTTCCAGAGCGTGGCGGCAATACGCGTTCAGTTTGTCAATAACGCGGGCGATGTCGATGGAGATCATGTGGACTCTCTGGCGTGGTGGTGCGGGGTTGTTACGTGCTGTGTGACAATCTGTGGGGTTGTGTCTGGCGTTGCTCAATCATTCTGGCATGGCCTCTGATCATACTCTGGCCCGTGCAGCGACCTGCTGCTGTATCCGTTGTGAAATTTGCGTATATAACTGCGCTTCATTATTTTCGCGGTCGGCAACCGTAATCACCAACGCATACGATTCAATATTCTCACTCAATGATTTTCCCCAAGGCCTGTCCTGACGTGTTACGACGACAAACCATATATCATCAGGATCAAGCTGCTTCATTTTCCAGGTCGATGATTGAACTGTGCCCTTATCCCTCAATGTTGCACTGATCTTTCTATTAGTAGTTCTGTCATCATTTCGTGTTTTTGTTTCTTTTTGTGTCTCATGATTGAAAGCACGTTGCAGGTTATCCAGAGATCTATCTTTTACTAAACAAAAATTTATTTTGGTAGCCCTATACTCTAGGCGTGTTGTCCTGACGGCGGGGCAATAGGCTAGTGTTATGTTAATCTCTCGTGTAGCTCTTTTTTTTCGCAGAAATTCTGCTGGTAATGGGAGTTCAAAGAATTGATGGGTATCATCTTCAATGCCTTCTTCGGCCATCAGGACAACAACATTTTCAGAAGAGCGAAATAACGCACTTTCATCAATCAGACCATAGCCAGCAACGCTGTGTTCAGGTAGGATTTTACGATCCTTTTTGTAAGATTCTCGTATTGCCTCTGGGAAGGCTTGTGTAATCTCATCTGGCATATGTGCATGATTAACCAATAACGCGCGCAGCAGGTTGGCAGACGCTTCCGGGTATGTGTTGAGTAGCCGTGCGGCAAGATGGCTGATATAAGGTGCTGCAAAACTGGTACCACTGATTTCTTTGAACAAAGGCCCATCCAAAAACTGTGCATTACAACTTAATACCCCTAATCCACGCCCAACTGATTGATACTGTTTTCCTTCCTGTCTCATCGGTACTGCCAGGTTGCCGCCGACCGCTACCAGATCAGGTTTTATGCTACCTTTGACAGACGGGCCGTGCCGGGTAAACGGTGAGGGTTGGTGGTGAGCTGCCGGGCAAAGTTGGTTAATCTCCTGCGGATAACGCTGAGCATCAGAGGTCGCGTTGTGCCTGGCAAGACTCCCCACAGTAATAACATTCAGGGCGGGTGCCGGATCAATAATCAGACTCTGGTCAGATAATAAATAATCGGGATACTCATCGCGCCAACTGTGCTCTGGCACGGGTGGTTCATCCGAACCAGTAAAGTTTCCGCTTGACACCACAAATAAAATATCGAATTGACGCGCAAGATCATCCAGCACATACGCGATACCGCGTACATGGCGATGGTCATAAGGCGCATGGGCATTTCCTATGGACAGATTAAATATTTTGCATCGGTATTCTTCTACAAAGTAAGTCACCGCCTTGATGATCTTATTTTCAATGGTTTCGGGATCAAATTCGTCCTTCTGATCTAATATCTTTCCGCTCAGTAAACGTATTTCCGGCTGCCAGACATTGTTTGCCTGACAGGCCTCCAGGTCACCATACAGTGCTATTCCGGCCACTGCCGTACCGTGCCCTGTGGTATCAAATACATCTTCTGTGTCTGTAAAATTCGCACTTTCGCCAATAGCGGGGCCTAATAATGGATGGTTTGTTGTAATACCACTGTCTAACAGGCAAATTGTTGCGGCGTCATCTGCTGGTTGTTGAATGGGTGCCGGTAATGTTTCAAGGTCGCAATTCAGTTGTGCATACTGAATACCGCAATCGGGTGGTAAATCCACCAGCCGTACATCGGTATGTTGTAAGAGTTTATGAGCTTGTGTGTGATTCACATCAACACGATACATAATCAAACTGTCGCGATTCAGTTTGTCATGTTGCTGTATATTTTGTTCTTTTAACCATGCTTCAAAGTCCTGGCACTGCCTTTCGCGTTCTGGCGAATTAATGACAAAAACGGGCCATAGTTCGATATCCAGAATAAACTGTTCTTCTTGCGGTAGCCCCTCTTTTCGTATTACCCAACTGGTTCTGTCTTGTTCTGTCCAATGGCCAATACCGTCGATAGCAATAAGAATTTGTTGGTAAGTCAGTTTTTTGTCAGTTAACCCGAGTTCTGCCAGATGACTGGAAAATGTGGCTAACCCCTGTTCATCAGCAAAGGCTATACAAAGTTGCTGATCTTCCTGGCTCAGGAAGGTAATGCCGTGTTTCTCCAGATTCTGAAGATCCAGATTACCTGTGTAGGCAAGTTTCAGAATAAAGTGATCTGATCCCGTCTGATCAGGCTTGTCCTGCTGATATTGCTGCAAGTCCTGAATCAGGCCTTGTCCGTGCGCCCGCAGGCTATCACGCTGTACCGGTTGTGGATGATAAGGCCTTGTTCTGCGAGGGTTTTTTAATGGTGTTTTTGTGATTCTCAGATGTGTCAGTGCGGTCATTATTCTGCTGCTCTGATGGGCTATCTGTTTTCCCGCGATACCGCTTGTTCCAGCATCTTCAGCGTTAAAAATTCCTGCCGACGCAGGATCATCTGTTTAATCGCTCTGCGAATGATCCGTTCAACATCCGCCCCGCTGCGCTCGGCAAAAAGTTGCATGACGGGCTTGTCGTTGACCTCAAACTGACGACGCACACCACGTAATTTTAACGTCAGTATCTTTTCGGTTTCTGTCGTTTCGGGTAAGGGAAAATAGATGGTTTCATCAAAACGCCGCCAGATAGCAGTATCCAGGATTTGTTCATGGTTGGTTGCCGCCAGCAGCAGGCTGTCTCCCTGATAGGCATCCATCATTTGTAACACTGCGTTGACAACCCTTCTTAGCTCACCATGTTCTGTTGTGTCTGAGCGTGACTTGCCAATGGCATCGAACTCATCAAACAGAACAATCAGTTTATGCTGAGCGATAAATTCAAATACCTTGCGCAGATTGGTCGCTGTTTCGCCTAAAAAAGATGATACCAAGGCATCCAGGCGTACGATAGCCAGCGGTCTGTCTAACTCGAAGGCGATCACTTCAGCTGCCATCGTTTTACCACAACCTGGCGGCCCGTAAAAAATCACTTTACCGACTGGCTGCATACCATGGCTGCGGAGCACATCGGCTCGCCGATGCTCTTCAAGTATTTCTTCAACTGAGGCCAAACCGGATGCTGAGAGTATCAGTTCGTCAACAGGGCGTTGACACAGCTTAATATCTAATAGTGGCAGTCCTTTTTCTTTATCAACAGGGGCTTTTAAGGTTATTTTTTCCTTACAGCTACTAACTGTACTGGATTGTTGTCGGTATAAAATCTGTTCCAGGTCATTTGCCAGTAAATGGTGCTGCTTTTGTCGTTCTTCCTGTATCACCGCCTTAGAAATATCACGGAATGCGCTAACATCCCCATTTGTCCCTGCTTTTATGAGTTGCCTGAGTATTTTACCGTTTGCCATGATGGCTCCACATAAGCTTAAAATTACCAATCTGCATCAGTATAAAACATTTCTGTCATCGCCAGATACATCCATAGACTGCTTAAGAATTGTTGCTCAGTCATCGACGATATGCACCAGATACCAGTTGTCTGCTATCGGTCGGTAAGCAAAGTAACTGATAAATTGGTTCGTTGCTCTTCGCTGCTGATAGTATTCATCTAAGTTATTCACGATCAGGTCGGGTTGTGTGTTGGTATACAGATAACTTTTTGACTCTCCGGAAATACCTAATCCCCGACTATAAGCGGTAAAATAGATGCTGATTCTGCCTTGGTTTTTAGGCTGTGTAAATACTATTTTCTGTATTTGTGAAACATTCATTTTTTTCATATTTTCTCGATAGTGCTTTATTTTTTGTATGTTTTCTCTACTATGCTCAGGGTATATCGTTTTGGCAGACAGTCTTTCGATATCATTCTCTTCCTGAAAAGCAGTTGCCATGTATTCAAACAGATCTTTGTGTTCCTGAAATTTTTTTATCAAGGATTCATCTGTTGGCGGTGATCCGCAAGCGGATAACAGGATCAGGCTGCACAGGAGTGATAGTATCTTATTCATTTTTTTGAATATAATAGCCTTCAGGCAATTCCCACTGATATAAACCAACAATAGAAACCATATCGGTATACCATCTTGGTGCTGATAATTCTATTCTTGCTGCATAAAACCCGTCTGCAATGAGTTTATCCGTTTTATTTTCTATAAGTTGAATATAACCGGGGCAAAAGTCTGTGCAACCTTTTCCTTTTAATGAATAAGGAAAACCAAAAGGGACAAAAGGTGCGTTAAAATACTCTAGTCTATATTTTTTTTCAGGGCTATAAACAGCCTGATATGGCTGGTTTTTTATATTTACGTATAAGTAAGGATAAAGCCACCAGAATGCCAGGATAAACAATAAAGTATATAAAAATATATATTTTTTCATTTCTTTATTTCTCTTTCAATAATCCATGATTCGTTGACGTTCTTGATTTCCAGATCGGATAGAGTTTCCCCAATATTCATGCTTTAGTGTGTTTGATATCGATAAAGACCCCTGTAGAAAGCTACCTGAGCTTCTTGTCAAGGACAAGAGTCGGATAATCTGTATTTTCCAGGAATCCTTTAAGCATGATATATTCTGATCGGAATTCTGCTAAGTCATGAGTCATTATCTTTCTGGCATTTTCAGGTTTTATCTTATAAATTCCATGAATAGCTAAATAAGCACTATCATCATAAACTTTTATTTCATAATAAGGATGGTTTTCAGAAACTATCTCACCGAACCAGCTAAACATTTTCCCTGATATTGACACTGCATCAGGGTGACCTTTTAATTTATATGTGTCATTTTGTATGTAGGTTTTTGACTGTGTTGTATAATAATACATCCCAATAACGTATAAAATATAGGCTATAAACAGTGCTGATATTGTAAACAGTGTTTTTTTCAGCATATTATTCTTCAATTTCAAGCTTGGAACTTCCCGGCGTATAGCGTAAATCTTTATAATCCTCCTGCAGTTCTTCGATTTCTTGTCTAGGTATAGTAGCTAAGCCTGTCCAATGTGTCTTTATACCAAGATCATTAAGTAAATCTAAAGGAAAAGACATGCAGTTTGAATTTAGTGGATCATATTCTTCTCTATCAGGTTTCCTATATTTTCCTTTCGGGTCATTTATCCATTTATAAGCTTTATCATAATAGTTTCCTATGAACATAACTGCTTCTATTCTGCCATTTTTTCCAGCTTTTTTTGATAAGGCTTGCATGATTTTAACCAGGCTTGATTCTTCAATTCGTCCGTTTTTGACTTTTGCATCAGGAATTTTAACTTTGCGCACAATACCTTTTCCTTCTGGGTCGTATCGACCATATTCGTAATATTTAGAAATCCCAGTTTTCCCGTGGATAATTAAGATGCCAGCATGGCCATAGCGTTCTTTTTCTTCAAAAAAATCAATTCCGATACTTTTCTGGTATTGTATGATTTTAGGCGGAATTGTGATTAGGAAATCCGGGTATACAATAGGGATAACGAAATCTCCCTGTTTTACATATATTTCAACTATTGCCGAGTTTGTATCTGATGAAGGTGTGGTTTGTACGTTGGCAGACATGTCATGCGTCTCTTATAAGCCAGTTATTTTTGCATGTCAATATTATTTTTTGGGGCTTTTCAGAGAATCCTAGTAATTGGGTTAAGCCATGTTTATCAGTTTCTCCTGTCATGTCTTTTCCGTTTTCTAATGTGGCTTTATAAGGTAGTTGGGTAAGTATCTCCCCATATTGACTTTTGGTTTTTATCTGAATATCAAATCTGATTTTTTTCAGATTTATGGTAGTGTTTTCTGTATGAGGTGTATCACTGATTTTTTGATGGATTTTGATATATTGAGAGATATTATAAGTATTGCGCATATTTTTCTGTACGATATATTCCAGTGCAGAAACGACGAAAGGCGGGCTATGCCATGTGCGATTGACTTCCCATGGTGCTGTGTCTGATGAGGTCTCTGTTCGGGTCAGTGCTGGTATGAAGGGATCTTTTTTTAAGCAGACGATGACACCTTTATCCAGTTGATCCTGCAGATCTTTCTTTTGTTCCGGTGATAAACGGCGGTGTGCACGCCACGTACAGGGCGCTGGTGCCAGCACGGTCTCCAGCCCGCAGATCGGCTCATGACCATTCAGTGCATAGCGCAATGTCGTACGGGCGACAACATATGCTTCAATAGTAGAGAAATCATCAACGGTCAGATCCCGGGTACGTTTGACGTATAGCATGTGATAGCCTCGCAGGGTCAACGTTCCAGGATGCGGTCCAGTTCGTAGATCACGGTGTCGGTGGTGCGGCTCAGCTGGGCGGCGTAATAGCTGTAGGTACCGATCAGGACGGCACCGAGCAGTACCCAGACTGACCAGAGTGGGAGCTGACGTTTGAGTTTGTTTTTGTGGTGGCTGACGTTGTCGCTGGGTGGGATCAGGTGTTCCACCGGATCGCCCTTGTGTTCGCGCAGCACACGGTGCAGTTTTTGCAGCAGGCTGTCGAGGTGCTCGCGTCCGTGTTCGATGATGCCGTATTTGCCGCGAAAACCGAGTGCCAAGCACAGATACAGAAATTCGAGCATATGCTGGTAGCGTTCTGGCTCCAGCAGCATCCGTTCCAGGATCACGAACACCTTTTCGCCGCCCCAGGTCTCTTCATGGTAGTGGCTGAGCAGGGAGCGTTCGGCCCAGACGGACTGGGTGCCCCAGCGGGTGGCCATCACGGTTTCGTCGATGAAGGCGCACAGACAGTAGCGAAAAGACAGTTGGGTCGGTTCATCGTAATCCTGCTGGCGGATTTCTTCGCTGATCGCGGCGATGTCACCGTGTACCCGGCGGTACAGGGTTTCGATGTCCTCGTGTGCATCCAGGTCCTGAATGCGCAGGATCAGGCCGAACAGGGGCGTGGCAGCGTCTACCAGCGGATTCAGGCTGTGGCCGCGTAGCTTGAACCACAGGTCGGTGTCGCGATCAATGTTGCGCACGCCGGCAAAGGTGACCTGTTCTTTCTGCTCAGCGGGCATACGTTCGCCCTTTTTGAAATAGCCGATCGGGTCAGAGGATTCTGCTGCGGCAGGTAGGTTGGCCATATCAGTCTCTCTTCAGGGCCCAGAATTCGAGTTCGAGTTCGGGGAAGTTGCCGGCGATGTGGAAGCCGAAGCCGGCGGTGGTCTGTTGCATCAGGTCGTTCCAGGCGTCGCTCTGGCGATCTAACTGGAAGTAGGTGTAGCCTGCGTGATACGGCAGTTGACGCGGGGCGACCGGTAGGGCGTTCAACGGGATGCCCGGCAGTTGCAGGCTGACCCGCTCGGCCAGTTTTTCCAGCGAGGCGACCTTGGTCTGTTGCTGGTACTGGCGACGCAGTTGTTCCAATGGCATATGCGCCTTGACTGCCAGGATGAAGTCGCTGCTGTCGAGCAGGCTGGGGTCGTTGAGCATGGCGACATAGGTGCCGTATTCGCGTTTTTCGATCGGGATCGGTGTGGCACGTGGCTGCATCAGGGTGCCGAGGCTCTGGCGCAATGTGTCTTCCAGCGTACGGAAGGCGGTTTCCGGGTGTTGGTGATCATAGTGTGGATAGTCGCCAGCCAGGCGTGCTGCGGCGTGAAAGGTGGCCAGCTCGCCGCAGGTTTGCAGCAGATCGTTGTACAGTTGTTCCGGGTGCAGGCGTCTCCTCTGGCTCAGATGACGGTAGTGCGGCTGCAGCCGGTTCAGGGTCTGCAGCAGCAGGAAGTCGGTGACCTCAGCGACCCCCGCCTGCCCCGGTGCACCAATACGATCGGCCAGGTTTTTCGCACGCTCGCGCATCAGCCCGGCGATTTCGCTGATGAAACGACGCAGTGCCGGGATGGCACTGACCGACAGGCTGGTGGGGTAATAGTCCTGGTCCAGTTGTAGTTGCTCGTCGGTGCCTTTGCCCCGGACCCGGGTGATCGCTAAGGTGTGGTAGTCACTGCGGTCTTCGTTTTCGGGCATCAGGCGCAATTGCAGCTGAGCGGTGTTCAGTTCGCGGTATTCGCCGTTTTCGGTATGCTGGTCTTTGATGTTCTGAGGGAACTTCTGATAACGTCCTCCTTCCTGGATTTCGCCGATGCCTGGTTTATAGATCGGCAGGACCAGGTAGATGATCTGTCCGGCCTGGCTGTTATCCAGGGTGAGTGGCGCTGGCGCTGGTGTGTCGACCGGTATGTTGAAGGTCGCACCGTCCGGCATTATGCCGCAGGCACTCAGGATTTGTAGCTTGCCGCTGCTGAGGGCTTTTTCGTCGAACTGGATGGCAGTGAGACCGTAGGGATAATCGCGCAGGTCGTCGATACGCTGGTTGGTATGATGTTCCAGGTAACGGCTTTCCTGCTGAAAGTGGTGTGGCAGAATGAACAGGCCTTCCTGCCAGAGGACTTTGTTGCGGTGCGCCATTATTGCTCCTGTTTCTTCAGCGTGATGGTGTGTTTGCCCAGTTCGGCAAATAAGGCATAAGTGTGTCCCTTCGGCTGGATTTTGACGATTGCCTTCCAGTCGGCTGCGTCGTAATCGTGGTAGGCCGCAGTGATGCCAATGTAGCGGGTATGCTCAGCGACGGCAGTGGGTTCGATGAAGCTGAATTCATCCGGCAGCAGGACATAATCGTCGTGTTGCAGGTAGGTGGTGCCGAGCGCTTGCTCGATGTTGCTGAACAGGCCTTCATAATCAGCCTGCAATAACAGTGACTGGTCTTTGAGTTGAATGATCTTGAAGGCAATGGGTGTGGCCTCCGGATCGGTGGCGTTTTCTTCGATGGGTTGTTTGTCGGCTTGCGCCAGAGCAGTGGCGATTTGTTCAGCGGCGGTGGGGATGGGATCAACCTCAAGCACCAGGTTGATGTTGTGCACCGGTTTGTAGGCAATCTCTGGCGTGGTAGCTGTGGATTCTGTCGGGGTGGCGTCGTCCGGCTCGCGGTAGGGATTCGAGTTGACGTTCGGTGTGGCATACAAGCTCAGGCTGATCGTGGTGGGTTGGTCGGTGGGGGTGCCCACCGATATGCCCGGATCCATCAGCACCTGTGCAGTTTTACTCACGGAATCCTTGAGGTTGGCACAGCCGCTGAGTAGCAGTGTGATCAGGCTGATGGGTAAGAGGTGGTTCATGGGTCTGCCTCAAGGTGATGTCGGTTGGCCGCGTCTGGCGACTTGGAAGGAGTGTTTGTCGGAGAGGGTAACGTGATTGCCTGACGTACCGTGCCACTGTGGTCGGTAGCATAATCGGTACTCAGGCGGATGGGAGTTGCCTGCAATTCTATCGGCGGGTGCGGTTCTGTTTGTAGCGGTGGCAGGTGTTGTAGCGGGTCGCTGCTGGTGAGTTGTGTGTTTTCACCCAGAAATGCGGACAGCACCTGATCGGGTGCTCGTATGGTCTCGTTGGTGTGCCGGGTACGATCACTGATCGGTGTCTGTGTCAGCAGGGCACTCGGATCCAGCCCGAGCAGACTACCCAGATTTAATTCGCGCAGATGGTCAGCACCATACGTCCGGGTGTCCAGCAAGGACGTTTCCAGATGCACGCTGATGCGGTATTTACCCAGCGTCAGGCGATCGCCATCGCGTAGTGCCACCAGCTTCAGTTTTCCCAGCGGATCACGGTGCGCATTGATGTAGGTGGCACCGCACAGATCGACCAGCACATAGCGCCCATCCATCCAGCGGATCGCCGCGTGGCTGGTCGCCACGCTGCCGGCACTGTCGTACAGATGCCAGTCGGCACCCTGGCTGCCGATAGTGGCACCAGTCTGTTGCGGGCGATAGTTCGGTAGCGAACCGTGTTCCAGTGCTTCCGGGTTATCTACGCACAGGTACAGTTGTGGTGTGGTCGGGGTGTGCATACAAGGGGACTACTCGGGGAGATCATCGTGGTTTATCTGCAGTAACCATCCATGTTGATTTCTGTTAAAGAATGACAGTCTGTAGATTCGCTTATGACTGATATAGCATCATCTCAATCAATATGATTTCACCAATCAGATTGACTTGCACATAGAATGTATCAAACGTTCCAGAGGCAACCTTAAGCGTTATCGGAGCAGCCGATAGCATAAGTGGCTTGTTGACTAAGGCATGGCGCAGCAGCATAAGCTCATTTTTGCTGAGAGCCACTTTGCCCAGCTGCATAACGTGATCGTTAAGTTCAGTCGGAATGGATTGTATCTGTGGTCCTATCACTAAAATAGCCTGCTTTCCATAATGATGACATGACCAGTATTTCACGGAAAACAAATGACCGTTACGCAACACACCCTTAACTTCATGGTTTTCGGGAAACCGTTGAAAAACTGCGACAGAATCATTATCGGAGAATAGCTTATCGGAAACGGCTTCCCGGCTGAAAACGCAGTCTTCGTTTGCGTACACTAAGCCGGAGGTGATGCAGGTAAATATAATGGTATACCAGAACAGACAAGTTTTTACATTGAGCATCATCATGCCTATTATGGCTGTGGAATTTCAAGATGGTATGCTGGATCCACAGGTGGAGCCAGAAATTTGGATACTCTCAAATCACTCCTGACAGTGGTTGATCTGTTCTCTGAGATCTCTTCTGGTACAGGTAACAGTTGATGAGCTGACGGAATTAAATCGAACGGGGTGGAAAATATTGGCATGGCCATGAGTTTTTTTTTCAGGCCATCCGGTAGCGTGGCAAATTCAGCTTTTGCATTCAGTAATTGTATGTAAGTACTCATTACCAGATGATGGCCGTCTTGCAGTGTCTTTGCTTTCTGAGGATGCACGATGGACAAAGCGGCTGAATCTAAAAGATAGCGATAGACACCTGCTCTGGAACAATCAAATTGTGTCTTAAAATAAAAGTATGTCAGCGCGATACGTAGTTGTGCATCCGGGATTGTCAGGTTGTCTCTGATACTGATCGGCAGAATTCTTGTGCTATCGCATGTTTTCTCAATAGCAGCGAGTTCGACTATACTGCGATTGAAATTATTTTGTGCGAGTGTGATCATGCTGGTACCTTGCGCATAAGATACTATAAACAGACACAGGCCTAATGGAATAAAAAGTAAACGATACATCACGGTTTTCCTCATTATTTTATTTTGCAACCTGCCACAACCGCTTGCCAGAACAATTTCTCTTTATATTGTGTTACATTCAGATAGGCTATACTCGCAGTATCCGATACTCTTTTTCTGAGTATAGCAGGGACAGCCTGCATGGCTTCAGCCATTCGCGTAAAATCTGTAGAATGCAGATTATAAGATGCCTTCAGAGCGTCATTTCCAACAAATATATTAGCTATATTGCCAATACCGATAGCCCATGTCAAAGCCTTTGCTTTTTTGATCATGCCGCGAATTTCTTTAATCGCTTTGATGCTGGTATCTGAAAATTTTATCTGGCTGATATCAGAACAATTCATGCCTTTGACCGAAATAAAGTGTGGTGTTTTCCTGGCAGAAGTGTACGACTGTTATGGTGAGTAAGCTTATCTGGCGAAACCACTGTCATATACAAACGTCCGGAATGCCTTTTCATCGCGATCCTCTGTCTTGCAGGCAACGGCATGATCCACGCGACCTGTCAGATGAAGTTGTCCGTGCTGCATAATGATGGCCTGCAATTGATTTCCGCAGGGCTCTGCAGGATCTTTGTTCCATGCAGCACGGGTAGTGGAGGGTAGCGTACCTCCTGCCATGATAATGACTGCCTGGATATCCCAATCAGGATAGGATTCGACATGGACACCTTCGTCCCCTGAGATAAAGAAACAGGGTGCAGACAATGCCAGAGGAAAAGTCAATACTGATGACTTTCTTTCAGCTTGCAACAAACAGCCTGTTTCGGCCTGCTGTAATATCAGCCGGAATCCGCCAGCCCATGTGCTCTGTGTTTCCATGTGAGCCACAGGGTCGATTGCAGAAGTCGCAACCGGTTTGCAGGCTATCAGGCCCAGACATAATAAGCAGGTGCTCCAGCAAGTTATTATATTTTCCAGAACCAGACCTCCTCTCCTTTACCCAATATCATTGGGATCACCACCCTATGTCTTTATGATGTCTGGTGAAATGTGCATTCTGTTTCACGCCGGAGTGGCTCACGTGACTAGGTGCGCACACTGATGCGCACATCGGTTTCCTTCTTCAGATCAGCCTTGCCCAGAAAACTGGTCCAGCCCAGTTGTGCACCCTGTTGTGCGTGGCTGCTGAGCTGTAATGGTGGGATATCCTGCTGGATAATGCCCAGCCGCAGGTCGTACGCCAGCTGATCGCGTAACAGGAAGGAGACCAGTGCCTTCAATGGCTCAAAATGTTCGCCATCCGGCAGGAACTGGCGGAAGCGTGCCTGACTCAGCCCCTGGATGACGATGCTGAATTTGCCGCCGATGCTGTGTACCTGTTCACCCAGAGTGCAGCTCTGGCCCAGACAGCCGTTGCGCTGGCCCAGTCGGATCTGCTGGTCGGCAGGCACTGGCGTGTGATATGGCTGCCATTCCTGTATGTGTACCTGTGGCAGGTCGAAGCTGTGCGCAATGATGCCGCCGACCATGGAGGGTGCCCGGCTGCGTGTGGCGATCATCCCGGCATAGGTGAGTAGCCGACTCCAAGGAAGCGGAGTTTCGCCGCGCAGGCTGCGGTCGTTCAGTCCGATCAGCGAAAATACCGTCTGCGAAAAGCGGTCGGTTGCGTCCGGCTGAAAGCGCACATAGTAGCGGTATTTGCGCCAGCCCCGGTGCAGCAGGGTCATCAGGCGGTGGTTAAAAAAGTCAAAGAAGGCGGCGCGGATGCCAATGCCCTGATGACTCTCGTAGGCGATGCGCTCCAGATAATGGTGCGGTAATGGTGAAGCACCGCCATGCAGGCCCAGAAAGGCGACCTGTAACTGGTAATGATGTTCTTCTTCTGTGGTGGTGTCCGGTTGTGCCCGGGTCACCTCGGCGCGCGGAAAGCCGAGTGCCGGATCGGTACAGAAGCGCAGCCGCTCCTGTTCCGGACGGACATCCAGCAGTTGTTCCAGATCGTCACCATACACCTGGTGCAATCGTTCCACCAGTTGAAAAAACTGGTGCCGGTGCGCCTGTGGCAGCAGGTTGCGGGTCAGATCACCGGTTGTGTCCCTTTCATCAGTTCCCATGTGTACTCTTCATTGTTGGTCGCATTGCGCAGCCGCAGCAGGTGAAATGAGTTGACGCTGCTGTACAGGGTGAAAAAGTGCGACAGCACGGTGGCGAATAAATACATCTCGCCTTCGCAGGCGAAGGCTTCCTGATCCAGCGTCAGGGTGCTCTGCAGACCACGTACCGGAAAGCCGCGAATCAGCCGGTCTACCGGCTCGGTTTCAATGGACTGAATACCGGCCAGGCGTTTTTGTGCGCGGCGCTCAATCTGGACATCCTGCAATGCTGCAAAGTCGTAGATGCGCAGGATATTCTTCAGTGGTTCCGGTTGCAGCAGCGACAGATAATTCAGTGCCAGGTTTGAGATCAGGGTCCAGTGCAGGCTGCTGTCCACCACCGGGCGACAGGTAGCGGTCGGTGCCGTGATATTGGTGAAGGTGACATACGACGGGCTTGTTTGCGACGGGACGTCTATATCACCCACCGCTAACGTCTCCGGTAGGGTGCCGTTGGTGCATTGCAGCAGTATCGAGATGGTCTCCTGACGCCCCAGATAGTGGTCTTCATCGCCCCGCATGAACGCCAGATAATGCAGCAGCCGGCCGTCTTCCACTGCGGTCGTGATCGCCAGCCGGTAATACAGCCGGGTGCGATTGTGTTTGCGTTCAATCTCGTGCTCGAAGGATTCAAACGCCGGATACGCCCGCTCTTTTTCTTTTCCTGTCTTTTCTTCTGTGCTGGCGACCCGGTCAACCTGGAAGATCTCGTAGCGACCCTGCTGGTTATCTGCCGGAAACAGCGGATATTGTGTGCGTTCGCCGCTCAGCACAAGCGGCTCTGCCGTATGTGCAAACAGGTTCACTGCCGGTACGCAAAACAGCGCCAGGTCTTCGCGCCGGACCTTGATATCCTCCGGTAGCGCACGCTGAAAATACAATGTGATCACCACCGATGAGCAGTCATCGCCCGGCCAGTATGATCCCTGCTGGCCGTGCAGATGTTGTAGTCTGAAGCCATAAAAGCGGCGCGGGAAGGCGAGAAATTCCTGAATGATGCGATATCCGTCGAATACATTCGGCGGATATGGCAGTATCGCTTCTTCCGGGCTGAAGCCGATGCGTGTCAGGTTATCCGCCTGCAATGTGCGGACATGTGTCGGGTTGTCGGTGTCGCCATCCGGCTGAATTGTGATCCGGTCCAGGTAGTGGAATAGCCACAGGTACAAGGTCAGGGCGGTATAGTCTGTGCCGCTGAAAAAAAAGTCTAACCGGTCGCATTCAATCGAACGCAGCGGCTGTGCCGACAGGGTTTGCAGATGCACCCGCAACACCGATTGTTCACGGCTGCGTTGTTCGACCAGTTGCGTAATGCGCAACGGATAGACCGACAGATCGGCTGCCGTACGAAACAGACACGGCATGCCTTCCACTGGTCGCGATAACAAAGGGACGCCTTTTTTCATCACCTGATGTTTCACAATCGCCTGTTCCACCGGATCAAAGCGCATCATGCAGATCGCTGGTACCGGGCGCAGGTAGTTTGGCCATAACAGGTTCAGCAGCGAAAAGGTCAGCTCCGGAAAGTCGTCTTCGATCTTTTCGCGCAGCCGCGCACTCAGAAAGGCAAAGCCTTCCAGCAGCCGCTCAATATCCGGGTCGGTGGATGATTCGCCGAGAAAACGTGCCAGCTGCGGATGCTGCTTAGCAAAACGCTCGCCCTGCAGGCGTAGAAATGCCAGTTCATCACGGTATAAACGTTGTAATGTGGTGGACATAGTGATGTGTATCGGTC
>JAHDCB010000012.1 GCA_020630035.1 Gammaproteobacteria bacterium | reverse complement strand
GTTCGACCTGCGTTAAACCACCCTCACCGGGTTCCTGCGCAACACGCAGGAACCCATCAACAACTTATGGGCATCTTTGAAAACGTCATGAACGACGCAAAGACGAGGCGAAAAAACGCAGTGTACATAGAGGCGCACATGAGCATTTTTTGACGAAGTATTTGCGCGTACAACAGTTTTCGGAGGTGGCCTTATTTCTGACGCAACGCCAGGAACATTGGCTCACCTTTACGTTGAATAAGGATAGCCACCGACTTTTTATCTTTACTGGCAGCCACCTTCTGCGCAAAATCATCAGCATCAGCCACCTTCTGACCGGCATACATGCGGATGATATCACCTCGGCGCAGTCCAGCCGCACGTCCCGGCCCCTTCTCCACACGCCGGATTAACACCCCACCCTCCTTGACCTTCGCCCGCTTCCGCACCTCTTCACTCAGATCCACGACAGACAGTCCTAAGACATCCACACCACCATTGCCCGCCGTTTCCGGACCATCCGTTAACTGGCCGATCTTGACGGTCTTATGCAGCATCTCACCATTGCGCAATACCGTGATTTTCACCTGATCATTCACCCGGCTGGCACCTACCATCGGCGGTAATGCATTCGAATCATGAATTTTCTGGCCATTAAAGGTAAGAATAATATCACCTTCCTGCAAACCAGCTTCGGCAGCAGGCGTATCCGGCAACACCTTCGACACCAGAGCACCTGTTGGCTGATCAAGGCCAAACGACTCTGCCAGATTACGATCCACATTCTGGATCAGAACCCCCAGATAGCCACGTGAAACACTGCCATTCTCCCGCAACTGATCAGCCACATTCATCGCCAGCTCAATCGGAATCGCAAACGACAACCCCATAAAGCCACCGGTACGGCTGTAGATCTGCGAATTGATACCGACCACTTGACCATCCAGATTGAATAACGGTCCACCCGAATTACCCGGATTAATCGCCACATCCGTCTGAATAAACGGCACATAATTCTCGCTCGGCAGACTACGGCCTTTGGCACTGACGATACCGGCTGTTACCGTATAGTCAAAACCAAACGGCGAACCGATCGCCAGTACCCACTCACCCACTTTAAGCTCACTACTCTTACCAATATTCACCGTCGGCAGATCAGTAGCCTCAATCTTAATCAGCGCAACATCACTGGCCTCATCACTACCAATCACCTTGGCAGCAAAATAACGTCGATCATTCAACCGCACCTCTATTTCGTCTGCACCAGTCACCACATGATGATTAGTCAGAATATAACCATCGTCAGAAATGATGAAACCCGAACCCAATGACTGGCCACCGCGACGTGGTCGCCGCTTACGCGGGTCATCTTTTTCCATGAAATGCCGAAAAAACTCATGAAACGGGCTGTTTTTCGGCAAGCCGGGAATATTGAACGGCTCAGGTCTGCCCTTATCCGCGTTTGAATCAGCCACCTCCAACTTATGTTGCGTACTGATATTCACCACCGCCGGGCTGTTTTTTGCCGATAACTCGGTAAAATCCGGCAGCTCGCGCGCCATACTCGTCGTTACCCAGAATACCATGGCTAAGATCAGCAACAGACTGTACACCGGGTGCCACTGCCGTTGATACAGACTGCCTGATCGCTGATTCTGCGGTGTTAATCGCACATTATCTGACCGGCGACCCCGAACAAATTGCCACATCATACCTATCCCCAAAATAAATTTAACTGATAATTCCCCTGATCTCAGATAAGACGCACCTATCTGCAGGGCACTTCCGACATCAGACCAGACAATAGCCCGGTCAGTTCCGACTGCGGTATAGCACTCCCCACCACCAAATCAGCCTTTACAAAAACCATCCTATTCGTGTTGAAGAAAAATAATATTCCGAATAGAATCGGGAATTCCTGCGTCGAATCAAGTCAGCAGCCTGTCAATAATGCCAAATCCCGTCAGGATTTACGGAGAAACACCACATGGCGACCTATAACGCTACCCAACAACTCATCAAAAGCTATTCAGACAAAGCCTATCAATACACTGCCACAATCAACCACCGAGGCACCGTAGTCGCCTTTGCGATGGACGACCAGCGCCGGATTCATTACGCCGTGCTGGATATGAGCCGCGCGGATGCCGCAAAAGGCGAACTTGACGTCAACTACTGGCCTGAAGACCCGGCGGAGCTACGCTTCCCCAGTGAGATTGAACAGGTTGGCTATAGCATAGCGGGTGCAACACCCATGCCACTGGTCAAAAAAGGTGGGAGGTCAGAAGCAAAACCAGGCACATTACGACCCGAAGAAATTGATGGTTTTTTGTCTACCACAGCCCGACTGACGGCAGATGCACCTTTCCAGGTATTTTCTGACAACAAACATATTTTTGTCTTTCGTCAGTCTTTGCCCACAGACCACGCTGATATGGTTTACAAACTGCAAACAGGCAGTGCTTCAGGGGACGGCACCCGGGCAAAAGCTGAATTCGTCCTGAGTGAAGGCGTCAGAGTTCCCTTGGTTCACAACACTCTGTTGTGTGACCGATTCATCCTCGCAGGTGACAGACTACAGCCAAAACTGGAAGTACGGTATCGGCGTTCACGGCACAAAACCCAACCAGCGGGAGCCACCGACAGCCTGGGGGCCAAGGATATGGAAGGCCGCCCCTTCTTCGAACCTACTCAGGAGCTGGCCTTTATCCGGAATCTGCAACAGGGCCGTTTTTCCGTACTACAGTTACCCACCGAAGTCTCCAGCGTCAAACGCTGGCAAATCTTCAGCCACAACAGCGTTTCAGATCAGATTGACAGTTTTAATCTGGAAGTGAGTGGCGACGGCCTGTTCAACCCGGCAGGCACCCAACTCTACACCAGCCCGGACTCGCAATATCAAAACGCTGTTCTGGAGCGCCAACCCGGAAATTGTCCGTTTACCGGTCTGCCTCTGATTCCGGCAATAAGCCAGCGTGGCTTTGCAGAATCTTGCCTCAGCTTAGCAGGCAAAGGTCATGTAGCAGCCGATATTGCAACATGGAATACCAACGCATTTACCATCGAACTGTGGGTTAAGCCAGAACGTATCAACCAAACCTCATATACCGGCATGTTCGCCTCTTTAAAAGGTGGAGATACCAACTCATTTCAGATTGACTTTAATGGCCAGGGACGCTATCGCTTTAATCATACAACAAAAAGTGTTGATATCGGTGCAGCAAAAACAGATTGGCAACATATCGCCGTCAGCTACGATAGCAAAACACTGTGCGCTTACCTTGACGGTAACACGACTCACACCAGCAATATTGCACTGACTGCTCTCTTCAAGTCATTTAAATTTGGATCTAACCGGGCAGAAAACCGCTTATTTTCAGGTTGCATAGATGAAGCACGCGTCTGGGACTATGCGCGCTCTGAATTCGATCTGCAAACAAACAAAAATCGACGACTCATTGGCGATGAACCCGGCCTGAAGGCTTATTATCGTTTTGATGAAGGAAGCGGCACCCGCATATCCGATCAGACAGGTCATGGTCATGACGGCATCACTCAGGGCGAAACAGTCTGGATCGCATCTGATGCTCCCCTCGGCGACCACCCTTCTATACGCCGCAGCAGCTTTGCGTTAGTAGCTAAACAAACCGACCCGATTAAAGTTGCTCAGGCACCGGCACCTGTCAAGACTCAGACAATAACAGAAGTCGTTCAGGAATCATTTACTCCTAAATGTTTATCTTTTAACGGTTCCAACCATGTCGACATACCTTATAGTCAGCGTTTTTCAACAAACACATTTACTATAGCACTCTGGGCCAGAGTCACGGGTGGCCAAGGTAGTTATCGCTCACCTGTTACATTCCGAAACGGCTCACCCTCTCAAGGCTTTATCCTGTATGCCGCACCTGATAACCGATGGTCATTCTGGATCGGCGTAGGCAGCCACTGGAAGACATTATCAGGCCCCCAGGTTGTTGTTAACCAGTGGGTTCACCTGGCCGCAACTTACGACGGTTCCACAATGCGGTTATTTGTTGATGGTGTCGCTGCCGGCACACAAACTGCAACAATGCAACACAACCCTGATAAACCGTTGCGCATTGGCGCCGGAGCCAGCGAGGGTCGCGCGCAATATGCATTTAAAGGTGATATTGCAGAGGTATGCTTCTGGAATACTGTGCAAAGCACAACTAACATTCAGAAACAGATGAAACAACGCCTGCAGGGTAACGAATCAGGACTGGTTTTTTTATATACCTTTGAAGAAGGCAACGGCAATCACCTGTCAGATCAGTCAGGCCATAATCATCAGGGCACATTACACGGCAGTCCTCACTGGAAAGAAGCCGAATTTACTCTGGAACGAAACATTACAGTCGAGAAAAAACAGCAAGTTGTTGAGGAAACTGACCTTCCGGAACCTCTCATAATCGACCACTCCGGCCCGAGGACTGTGACCGGGGGATTATCTGCCCGCCTGTACTATCAACAGGAATCCACTGCGACTGGCTATGACGGGCAGAGCAAACCAATGAAAAAAAATGCCCGGGTCATGCTGGCTGCACCCACTATGGCAGATAATCAGCCTGAGAGTACAGCTCTGGCCACAGTGGATTTTGCAGTTTCACGCTATGGGCGCCTGGCGCAAACACCGGATGCACTAGCATTGCCTGTACTGAAACGACCAGAAAACGCTGGTGATGCCAGTGCTATCAGCCAACTGGAAGGTACCATTCGCGGCCTGAACCAGGATATTGAACGGTTATCGGATGAAATTGAAACCGCCCGGGCAGCGCTCGCTGGTAAAGGTTCCTTACAAACACAGAAACAAAACCTCGAAACCGAAATTCCCAAACTACAAACCCAACTCAACAACGCCCGCAATAACCTCCATAATTACTGGTGTCGTTATCAGAATAAAGCGACAGGTAAATACATTGATTTTAATGGAACTTATCTGGTTGAAACTTCACAGGCAAGCGCCGCTGAAGAGTTCAGATTTGAATCACGAAACTGGCATAGCACATACTATTTGTATCGTCGCGCCGGCCAGAAATTATCCGTCAAGAGTGATAACTCGAATGTTGGCCTTGACGACAGCTGGAGGCTGGCTGACAAAATTGTTACGGTATCTTTTCATAGTAACGATTATATTTCACTCAAAGGCAGCCACAGTGGAGGTGATGAAGATTTACCCCTCGCCATCTCTTCTGGTCGCCTGAAAAGAATCGGAAACCCATCAGCCAACTACGACAAGTTCCGCCTGATTAAAACAGACCCTTGCAATAATACAGTCAGCAACCTTGAAAATCAGATAGGAAATAAAGAACAAACCTTTGCAACCGTCACAACCAGCCTGAATAAAATGCTGGCTGATGAAGTACTACTGCGACAAAAAGAAGCAGACCTCATTGATAAACAGAACCTGTTATTAAACAAAAAATCTGAACTCAATCTGTTAAGCGGTGGTGGACAAGGTGAAATCAGCTTGGCGATGGATCGTGTGCATAGCGACCTGGCTGGCTTGACCATCAGTGGTGCAGTACTGGCCTTTGCCAAATCAGAAGATACACCCTTATTATTCGACAGTGCCACTGGCAAGCTAACCACTTATTACCGTAGTACTGAAGGGCAATTGTTAGCCGGGTATCTGGATGTCAACGTCGCACGTGCTCGCTTTGAAATCAGTCATGGCAGTGATCGCATCGTCTTTTTAGCCCGTTCAGCCGGTTCACACCTGGATAACGTGACGATCAGCATAACTGCCGGAAAAGAAGCTGACACCTGTACCCTGACAGTCGCTAACCCTGGTCTTAAGTTGACTGAAACATGGCAGAATCTGCCGCGCAATCTCAGTGATTTTGCTGCCATTGTGAACGGCCAGACCGAATTGCCCGCAGATGTCACTGCCACGGTCACTCCACAGAGTTACAGCCTGACACAGGGTTCTACCCAGATAGCCGTGCTGCAAGGTAGCAAACAAGTTCCCGATGGCAATGCCAGTCGATTGATTCGTGGTATCAATAGCCAGTGGATCGCTGATGCACCCGGACAAGCATATTATTTTGATGGTGACGAGCACCGACTGACCACCACCACCGAATTGCATCGCTTCGCCCCGGAAGCCAATCTCACTCTGGAAGGCTGGGCAAATCCCAGTGTCGCCAACAAACAAGCCCGCCTGCTGCATTACAACGGGCCTCAATCTGCTTACTTCCTCGGCCTGGAACAAGCCGAAAGTCAGATGGGATTTGCGTTCGATGGCAACGACCAGATCAACTATCCGCTGGCAGATGATCTGTCCAACTTCGATCACAGCTTCACCGTCGAATGCTGGGTCTACTTCACAGCAATGGAAAACTGGAAACGCGTGTTTCATGTTTCCAGAGACAGCCAGCATTTCATGCAACTGCTGACCAACAGCAGCAGTACACATAAGCTACAACTGACTATTCAACACCAAGGCACTGCCTATCAGAAGGCGTCCGACTTTCTTCCTCAAAAAGAGACCTGGTATCACGTCGCCTGCGTATGGAATGCAGAGAATAAAAACTGCCAGCTACTGATTGACGGTAATGAACAATTCCACGACGGCATTGGCAATCCGACCGGAATCAACCAGACAGGCTTTACCATCGGAGCCCGGATCAACGCCGACAGTGGGATGAAAGGCCATGTCGATGAGGTCCGTATCTGGAATTACGCCCGCTCTCAGGAAGCCGTCCAGTTAGGTCAGTACCGCCGGGCTTACAGAGACGAAACCGGCCTGTCAGCCCATTACACCTTTGCAGATGGAGAGCCACTGGATCGCAGTGGCAACGGCTACCACGGTGTCATCCGGGGCAATCCAACCCGGTCAGCCTCTTGCGTCAGCTTGCGGCATTACCATCTGGTAGCCGGAGTCAGCGCTGGTCAGGATCACCACCACGCAGGCCAGCAAATCTTACGCAGCACTACCGCCATAGAAGCTAACCACTGGAACCATCTGGCCTGTACCTTTGCTCAATCATATGCCCTGCGTTTTGATGGCGGCGATGACTACCTGGATTGTGGCCGGAGTTATGCACTTGACATCCTCGACGACTTAACACTGGAACTGTTTGTACAAGTGCCCCAGACCAGCCGCACCCACGGCTTGCTCAGCAAGGGGCGCCTGGAGCAGACCGGCCAGAGCGTCCCTTACCAGTTAGCACTGGAACCAGGCGGCAAACTGCGCTTTACCTTTGAAGACAGTGACGGCAAACGTCATGATTATCGCTCAACCCATTCCCTGCAGGCCGGTGCATTCCATAAAATTGCCGTAACACGTAAAAAGGGCATGACTCAGAGCGAGAAAAAAGGGACCCAGAGCTTTGAGTTCACCGACGCCGACGGCAAGGTACAGACGCAACAACTGGAAATGATAGAGTCGGTCGACCTTGAAGAATGGGTAGATATTACCTTCTACATTGATGGAAAAACCGCAGGTACCAGCCGCTACAACGGTCAGGCACCATCAGGCCATCGCGATAATCTGGAAATCGGTCGCATTACGATGCCCGGAGGCAGAACTGCTTACACACAGGGAACCATCAGCGAAGTCCGGTTATGGCAAACAGCACGCAGTGCAGCCCAGATTGCGGCCGCTATTGATGGCAACGAACAAGGACTGATCGGCTGGTGGCAATTTGAAGAACAGGAAGGCAATGTCGCTACCGACAGTAAAGGCGACAGCCACGGCAGGATACAAGGCGCACAACGGACCAGAAATCCTGATCCTACTGGCAGTCAGCTCACGCTGACGATTAACGGCATGCCGGTTTCCACGCAAGTCACTGACAATGCTTCCACCTGGCAACAACAAGGCTGGGGCAATACTCAGTTCAGTCTCGGTGGCACACTCCGGAACGGTGCAAGTCATGAATTATTCAACGGCATGCTGGAAGAGATCCGTATCTGGCGCAACGTTCGCTCTCAGGAGCAATTGCTGGACAATCTGTTTGGTCGACTCAAAGGCGAAAAGCAAGACCTGATTGCCTATTACACCTTCGATGAAGCATCCACCGAGAACCAGGCAAATAAACTGTATGACAATGGTTTAGGCGGCTGTCACCTGGATTTACCCGACGGCGATCAAAAACCAGCCATCATGTTGTCCACCGCACCGATCAGCAACGATGCTTCCATTGTCCGTTCCGCCTTATCCGGCCTGGAAACTGCCTTCCAGAGTACAGTGGACTGCACCCCTTCGGTACAGGAATACGGGGATATGCAACGTGATCGCGATGGCAACACTGGCGGTGTCATGAAACGTTGCTACAGCTATCTGCGCAAAGGTCGTTGGTATCTCTACACCGGCTACAAGGTAGGCAACCTGGTAGCTGAATGGATCGGACAGGCACAGTTCGACCCTCAGGTCATTGGTTATGTCGAAGGTGTTGCACCGCTACCCAGCGAAAACCTGACTGATGGCTCCATGAGTTCGGAATATGAAAACTATGCTTTTGTCGAAACCCTGTCCAACCTGGAAATCGTCGAAAGCGAAAGCGTCAGCTATACCGCCTCCTCCTCAACAGAAGGTAGTATTGATGGTTCATTTGATGCCAGCATCAACTATTCAGCCGGTAACGATACCTTGCTGATCACAGCCCCTCTGGGTTTTGGCACAGCAACATCCGCCGTGGACGCCGACTTTGAAGCCGGGTTGGGAGGACATTTTGAAGGCGGCGCAGGCTGGGCCAATGAACAAAGTTTCGGCACAACCATCAACCGTTCCCGTAACCTGTCCGTTGCTCTGGGAGGTAGCTGGGAAAGTCCGGATCAGGACAAACAGCTTAACCCCGCAGTCGGACGACGACTGATGCCCGGCAATATGGGGTTTGCTTTGGTACAGTCTGAAACAGCCGATGTATTTGCCATGCGACTGGCACACAACAACGCGCTGGTCTCATTCCGCATGCAACCTAATCCGGATATCCCCAAAGACTGGAATCTGATTCCCTTCCCGATTAACCCACGTTATGTGAAGCAAGGCACCCTGGACGGTCGGGTGGGTTACGATGATCAAGGCGCCGTCGTACTTGATCCTGACTATCCCAATGCAGCAGGCTATGGCGAATACAGCTATTTCAAGCCCCGCGAAGCCTATGCGCTCAAACGCCGGATTCAACGAGAAGAACAACAACTGCGCAACTATTACGAAGCGATTGCCAGCGAATCAACAGCAGGTGCACAAGCCAGCCAGGCCATCGGAGCAGCATCGCAAATGGCCTTACAGGTGATGTCATCAGTCAATCCACAGATGGGTGCAGCCTTCGGAGAACTCGGAGGAACCGATCAGCGTCGACCTACCGAACTGCCAGACAAGTTTGCTAAGCGTAACCTGGTCAATACCTATGTCTGGACCGCTGACGGTGGCTTCTTTGCAGAGACCACCGAGACCAGTGATATTCGTACCGAAACAACCAGTGGTTCCTTTTCGTTCGGTGGTTCGGTCGGCGGCAACTTCAGCACCGATGTAGAAATTTTCAGCGTGGGTTTCAGCCTCGAATTTGAAGCCTCACTGGGCGGCAGCTATGCGACCAGCCGCACCAGCGATAAAGAAAGCGAAAAATCGTTCAGTGTTGAAGTGGTTGTGGATCCTCCCGGAGACCTGCAAGTCTATCGCCCGAAATCCGGAGGCGGCATGGAACGGCTGTACGATGACGATGGCAACCCGGTGAGTGCCGCCGGCAAAGTAGATGCATACCGGTTCATGACCTTCTATCTGGACAGCGACAAAGACAACTTTGAAGACCTGTACAACAAAGTGATTGATCCGGTCTGGCTGGCAGAAAGCGATCACCCGAATGCGATAGCCCTGCGTCAGGCAAACCAGGCGGCGAAAAAACCAGCCTGCTGGCGTTTATTACATCGGGTCACCTTTGTCAGTCGCCTGCTACCCGACTTTTCCGACCCCACAGAAGCGCCACTTTCTGCCGCGATGAAGGCAGAAAATATCGACAGCAACTGGCAACTCATCCAGAAACTGGAGCCCTTTATCCGGAATAAAACAGGGGATGCGGTGGCCTTTAGTGATGCCGTACGCGAAGCCCTGACCCGCTACCTACCGGAGTTAACCCCTCACAGCACTGAGATTATTCAATACCTCAAGCTGTATTACGGTATGACCGAGTAACCTCCCTCACCTGAGAACCCTGAACACAGCAGCCAGTTAACCCTGCTGTGTTCAGGGGAGCTTCAGTCACGCCTCTGCACACTGACATGATCCAGCCGTACATGGTGCGCCCTTTCTCTGACGTAGAATAGCCCGGCACCCAACCCAATCAGACTCAGCAGAACGCTCAGCGGCTCACTCCCGAATCCTGCGCCAAGCACAACGCCTGATAACAACCCACCTAATGGCCAGCCATACAAATGCCAGACTGCACGGTCCAGCGCGGCCTGACGCACTGTCAAAATAACCTGATCCCCCACCTGCACCGGAAATGGCACCCGCTCCCGTGATATTTTCAGCGGATCAGACCGGCGCGGCCACAAGCGTGCCAACCACGCTGCACCACAACCTCCCTGATGACATGACTGGCAGTGACCTTGCAAAGGGATCACCAGATGTACCTGATGTGGATCGCATGCGACGACTTGCGCCGTTTGGGTTGTCACTTGTCTCGGCGATATGGGGTCTGATACAGGGTCAGAGGTTAAATAAATCGGATTAAACGACATCATTGGCACACATACTTATGGTGCAGGCCTCACAGCATCTACCACCTGCTGCAAAGTCTTTTGCGGTACCTTGCCCAGTAAGGTCATGCGCTGATCATGCCGCCGTGCACCCAGTATCCAGGTCGCACCCTGCTTAGAAAAGCCTTGCAGGCTACCCTGCACCCAAGGCTCTACATACAATGAAATCATGCTCAGGCCGTCAGAAAAAATAAAATGTTCACGCTTTTCTTCCGACTGATAGTCATACAGCTTCATGGCAAACCCTGCGGGCAATGCCTCAAATCGCCAATGCTGCCTTGACGCAGATTGTTCAAACAAAGTGCCCATTGGCGACGGGTGCTGCATGACAACAGCTATCGGTGCCTTTTTCAGAGTGAGCTCGGTGAATAATGTTTGTGCTAACGGTTTTTTTTGATGATCCAGTAAAACCGAGCGCAATGGCAGCTTGGTTTCCTGATCCAAATACAGACGACGACCGAAACGTAACTGATCCCGGGGCTCTATCAGCACAACCTGCGCTAACCGGCCTGCCACCCGATGTTGCTTACCTAAACTAACCTGGTAGTGTGGTGCCATTTGTCGATAGTTAAACAAACAATTCATACCCAGAATATGCTGGTTGTATGATGCATGATCATCATCCATACCCTGAGCATGACTCATCACACCGCTACCACGCAATATCTGATACGGCGTTCCACTCAACGCATTCAGATGTTCTACTTCACCAGATGCATGCCCCTGGTGATGCAAATGCATCACCTCCAGGTCAGAACCTACCTGATAGACCACACGCCCTTCATAGTTCAGATGATGTACTGCATGGTGCATCGCTTGCAACCACTCCGCCGACGACAATGTTCCTGCCTGCGCCTGACATGCAACGGATAAGACCAGACCAGTACTCAAAAAGATACAACGGTCAAACACCCGGCATAACACCCGAATCAGACTAAACTTACTGCACATAACGCACCGTCATCAGCGAACTACGCACGTTCGGCTGCGTCACGTGGCTTGCTCCCAAGTAAGCATGGTGCTCCGATAGATAACGGTTCAGATACGCTGGTGGCAACTGCGTCTTCTGCTGTTCAGATGATGCTACCTGAGCAACTGGTAACAGGCCTGGCTGCACAGCCTGCATTGACATCCATTGCGGCACTAACCCAATAACCAACAAGGCAACCGATGCTGCAACGGCCTTTCGCCAGCGATGATTCGTGGTTCGTGGCGGCTTGCTCACCATCGGAGCAAACACAATGGGCTCAGACACCAGTGCTTGTTGCACCCGAGCTGCAACACCGGAGGCATCCGGTGCCTCTTCATGCTGAAATGATTGACGAACATACTGATAACGTGCCCAACTCTCATGCAGTACGGCATCACTCAATACAGCACGGCTCAGTATCAACTGGTCGTCAACAGATAACTCACCATCCATGAAACAGGATAATTGTTCACGGGTATTCATGATAGGATAACTCATTCATAAAAAACGACTTATAGCAAAACTACAGTGCAGCGGCAATCGACTCACGTGCCCTGAAGATACGAGAACGTACAGTACCAATCGGACAACCCATAGCTTCGGCAATTTCAGCATATGTCAGTCCCTGCAATTCACGTAACGTTAATGCCGTGCGTAAATCAGGCGGCAACGCGTCTAAGGCCACATTCAGCGTCTGTAATGTATCATCACGTATAGCCAGCTGTTCCGGGGTAGCATGCTCCTTAAGCTGGCTACCCATATCCAGTTGTTCTGCTGTAGTTGCTTCAATATCATCTTGTGGCGGGCGACGTTTTCGCGCCACCAGGTAATTCTTAGCCGTATTAATGGCGATACGATACAACCAGGTATAGAAAGCGCTATCCCCACGGAAATCAGGCAATGCCCGATAAGCCTTGATAAAGGCTTCCTGCGTGACATCCAGCACCTCGTCATGATCATGGATATAACGCATCAGCAAACTCGCCACTCTTTGCTGATACTTTAACACCAGAACATTAAAGGCCTGTTTATCACCACGCTGGACTCGCTCCACCAAACGCTGATCCGTTGCTTTATCAGCGGTCACACACTATTACCTCCAGCCCCTGGTTTTTCAGATTCTTCATCCGCTGGCACATACAGACCTCAATTCAGCAAAAAGTTTCACCACAAAAAAACCTTTTTCCAAAAGACTTGTAAGCATCGTCGCTTGCAGAAAAAAACGTTACTGTGCAGGATCAGGCCAGCGCCAGGTAGCCAGTGTCCCCGCAACCGGCTCCATACGGATACAGTCGACTGGACACGGTGGCAGACATAAATCACACCCGGTGCATTCATCAGCAATCACTGTGTGCATCTGTTTCGCTGCCCCCAGGATCGCATCAACCGGGCAGGCCTGGATACACAAAGTACAACCAATACAATCCTGCTCAATAATGCGAGCCACCATCTTCGGCTTCGCTGCTGCTGCCTCATCTTCCAATGGCACCGGATCGCGCCCGAGCAAATCAGCCAGCGCAATCATCGTTACCTCGCCACCAGGAGGGCAACGATTGATCTCAGCATCCCCTGCTGCAATCGCTTCAGCATACGGGCGGCACCCCGCATAACTACACTGACCACACTGCGTTTGCGGTAATAACGCATCTACCTGATCAGCAACCGGATCACCCTGTACCCGGAACCGAATTGCCGCATAACCCAGCAACAAACCAAAAAATAAGGCGAGTACCGCTATCGCCAGCACAGCAGATAACATCAACCTGGCACCAAACCGGCAAAGCCCATAAAGGCCATCGACATTAAGCCGGCAGTCACCAGCGCAATCGCATTTCCCTGCCATACAACCGGAACATCCGCCACCAGAATACGTTCACGCAGAGCAGCAAACAACACTAACACCAGTGAAAACCCAACGGCTGCCCCGAAACCATACAAGGCTGACGCAATAAAATCATGTTGCTCCTGGCTATTCAACAAGGCCACACCGAGTACAGCGCAATTCGTCGTGATCAAAGGCAGAAAAATGCCTAAGACCTGATACAGCAACGGACTGGTTTTATGTAACACCATTTCAGTAAACTGGACGACCCCCGCAATCACCAGAATAAAGGCGATAGTACGCAAATACCCTAGGCCCAAAGGTTCCAGCAGATACGCATTGACTAAATAACTGCTCACGGAAGATAACGTCAGCACAAATGAAGTCGCCAGACCCATACCCACCGCAGTCTCTAACTTCCGCGACACACCCATAAAGGGGCAAAGGCCTAAAAACTTGACCAGTACAAAGTTATTCACCAACACAGTACTGACCAAAATCAGTGCATACTCACCCATCGTAACTTAACTCACAACACACATGACACTATCACCTGAGGATATCCCACTCAGCTTATATATCCATATTCCCTGGTGTGTACGTAAATGCCCCTACTGCGACTTTAACTCCCACACAGCGCCCACCAACCTGGATGAAACTCGTTATTACAACACATTAATCGCTGACCTGACCGAAGACAGTGCACTGGTTACCGGGCGCACCATCCAGACTGTTTTTATCGGCGGCGGCACACCTAGTTTGTACAGTGCCAGAACCATCGGGCAAATACTACACCAGGCCAGTAAGATCATATCATTTGCGGCCGACGCCGAAATCACCCTGGAAGCCAACCCGGGTACGGTAGATACGCAGCGCTTTGCTGATTATCGAGCCGCTGGCGTGAATCGCCTGTCTATTGGTGTACAAAGCCTGAATGATACAAAACTACGTGCCCTGGGACGTATTCATGGTCGCAAAGAAGCGCAGACTGCCATTCAGGCAGCACAACAAGCCAACTTCAATCACATCAACCTGGACTTGATGTACGGCCTGCCAAATCAGACATTATCTGAAGCAATGCTTGATCTGAGCGAACTACTCAGCTATCAAACCAGTCACATATCCTGGTATCAGCTCACCTTAGAACCAAACACGCTATTTTACCGTCAACCACCAACCCTGCCAGATGAAGACCAGCTGTTTGAGATCATGCAGGCAGGACAGGCACAACTCACAAAACACAACTACCAACAATATGAAGTATCAGCCTACAGTCAACCTGGTCATACCTGTCGCCATAACCTGAACTACTGGCAGTTCGGTGATTATCTTGGCATCGGTGCCGGTGCTCACAGCAAACTCACCCTGCAAAGCGGACAAATTATACGCCGCCACAAACACCGCCACCCAGAACAATATCAACAACAAGCAACACCATACATTCGTGAAGAACAAACACCTACCCCAGAAAGGCTGACGCTGGAATTCATGCTGAATGCCCTGCGCCTGACACACGGGGTACCACTCACCTTATTCACTGAGCGGACTGGTCTATCCCGCAACAGGATACAACAACCGATACAAGACGCAGTTGCCCAAGGGTTACTGGAGTCGCAAACTAACTACCTGCAACCGACTCGGCGCGGACACCTGTTTTTGAACGATCTTCTCGCTCACTTTCATATCGGGTAAACGGGTTATGTCAATCAAACAATGGCCTGACGAACAACAACCACGCGCAAAACTCTTGCAACAAGGCCCAGACTCACTCACTGATGCCGAATTATTAGCGATCTTTCTACGCACCGGTGTCAAAGGGAAAAGCGCCGTAGATCTCGCACAAGAACTGTTACAACAATTCGGCAGTCTACGTAACCTGTTACAAGCAGATCAGGACGAATTCTGTAATAAACCCGGGCTCGGCACAGCAAAATACACTCAACTACGTGCCATACTCGAAATGAGTCACCGCCACCTCACCGAACCCATACAACGCGGAGCAACCTTAACATCGCCGGACTTCATCATTGATTATTTCAAGTCACGTCTGCGCCATTACCCCTACGAAGTCTTTGCCATACTCTATCTGGATACCAGGCACCGTATCATCACATATGAAGAATTATTTCGTGGCAGTATCAATCGCAGCAGCGTACATCCCCGGGAGGTCGTACGGCAAAGTCTGCAACACAACGCAGCTGCCGTCATTTTCAGCCATAACCACCCTTCCGGGAATGCCGAACCCAGCACCGCAGATTGGCGGATGACAGATCTTTTACGCGACGCACTGGCGCTGATTGATGTCAAGGTACTGGATCACATCGTCATTGGCGGTGGTGAACATTGTTCTTTAGTCGAACGAGGATGGCAAACATGCACCTGACAAAAAATTTACAACAACGAGCTGCGACGATCAGTCACTTCATCTTTGATGTCGACGGCGTCATGACAGATGGGCGCTTATTCCTTACCGAACAAGGTGAAGCCTGTAAAGGGTTTCATGTACGAGACGGGCTTGGTCTGCAATTACTACAGCGCGCTGGTATCAAAATTGCCGTCATCAGTGGCCGTGACTCACCTATTGTCACAAAGCGCCTGCACACACTAGGAATTCACGATATTTATCAGGGTTCCACAAATAAGGGTGTCACCTACACCGCCTTTAAACAACAACATCAACTACAAGATTATCAAATTGCCTATATGGGTGATGACCTGATTGACCTGCCCATTCTGTGTCAGGCAGGACTTGCCATCGGCGTCGCCGATAGCCATGAACAAGTCAAACAACACATTCACTGGTGCACCAGTAACCCAGGTGGACAGGGAGCCGTACGCGAAGCCTGTGAATGGCTGCTCCGGGCACAAGGAAAATTACAACCCCTGATACAACATTATCTAACGACGAACGCATAAAAAAAGCCTGTACCTCTGAAGAGGTACAGGCTTTTTAAGCATAAACTGCATCCATGTATTTTTAAGGTTTACCGTACAGTAATCTCAATCCGACGGTTGAGTGCACGACCTTCAGGTGTATCATTATCACCTATAAAGTTTGATTCACCTTTACCTTGTACAGTAAGGTTAAGTACACCTTGGCTCGCCAGATAATCAGCAACAGTTTGTGCACGACGCTCAGACAGAATCAGGTTGTAATCTTCAGGCCCGATAGAATCAGTATAGCCGATAACATGAACCTGCTTATCACCCATACTCTTGATTCTACCAGCAATACGCTGGAGTTTAGCTTTATCGAATGGCTTAATTAACAGAGTATCGGCTTTATCAAAGGCAAAGCCACCCAGCACTTCGTGCAGAGATTCAGATACTGGTTGGAGTGCGCAACCCTCAACATCAACGGCAACACCAGATGCCGTATCAGGACAACGGTCCCGGCTATCTGCAACACCATCACCGTCACCATCCACAAAACAGCCTGCACTATTAACAACGGCACCATACAGAGAATTCGGGCACCGATCTAGGTCGTCAGTAACACCATCTCCGTCAGAGTCCACTGCCGGGCCGGGAGTCGGCACCGGTGCAGCAGCATCGCCACAATAAGGCACATTTTTAACCGTGCCCGTAGCTGCATTCCAGCACTCTTTAAAATTGTTATATACAATATCGCCATCAGATGACGTGACATAGCTGCCAGCTATGGCTGCCACACTGCCAAAAGATAAGCCAATAGCTAAGCTGGCAGGTGCTACTAAACCGACTAAATTCCGTTTACCTGCTTTTTCAAACATGGTTCCTCCTCCGGGATTGCAATAAAAGCAAAACAGATAGATCGCTCAGGCTACCCGCCAGCCGACCTCAACAATATATAATCGCGAAAACTGCAAGCCCTACGAGATATAAATGCCGCAAAAACCTGCAAAAAATACAGCACCACAAGCTATGCGCAGCGCTACTGCATCAAAACCTCTGTACAGTATACCATCAAGCACTACCAGCACGAAGCATAAAGTGCCTATTTTACCGACGAAACTGCTCACTAAAAAAAAACCCCGACGGCTAAGCCATCAGGGTTTTCTGTGTTAAAAGCCTGGCAGTAACCTACTCTCACATGGGGAGGCCCCACACTACCATCGGCGATATACCGTTTCACTTCTGAGTTCGGGATGGGATCAGGTGGTTCCGATATTCTATGGCCGCCAGACAAACTGGTTCAGGAAGCCCCTGAAAACCGCTGCTTCAGAAGTATCCTTCAGTCAAATATCACAAAAAGCATTTATCAAGCTGAATGATAGATGACCTTAAAAATCTGGTTTGATTGATCAGTACCGGAAATCATGCACACATTATCTGAAAATACCCAAAGCATTTGGGTGTTATAGAGTCAAGCCTCTCAGGCAATTAGTACTGGTTAGCTTCATACGTTACCGCACTTCCACACCCAGCCTA
>JAHDCB010000179.1 GCA_020630035.1 Gammaproteobacteria bacterium | reverse complement strand
GGGTATAGCGCAGTCTGGTAGCGCGCCTGCTTTGGGAGCAGGATGTCGGGGGTTCGAATCCCTCTACCCCGACCAGTTATCTGTCAGCTTGTCGGCGGATTACCCGCTCGACAGACTCTGCGCCCGTAGCTCAGCTGGATAGAGCAACGGCCTTCTAAGCCGTGGGTCGCAGGTTCGAATCCTGCCGGGCGCGCCATATTCCGGCGGACAGAATGCCCGCAACCACATCATGGTGGGTATAGCTCAGTTGGTAGAGCCCCGGATTGTGATTCCGGTCGTCGTGGGTTCGAGTCCCATTACCCACCCCAGATTGATATCAACGCTAATTTAGCGTAACTGGCCGCTTCTGCGGCCTTTTTTGTTTGTCGCTTTGTAAATGGAGACAGCATGTTCGCTCAAACAATGCAGATCGCAGGCTATGATGATGAACTGTACCAGGCACTTAACGCCGAAGCAGCTCGTCAGGAATCCCATATTGAGTTGATTGCGTCAGAAAATTATACCAGCCCTCGCGTCATGGAAGCGCAGGGCACCGTACTCACGAACAAATACGCCGAAGGCTATCCACGTAAGCGATATTATGGCGGTTGTGCTGCCGTTGATGATGCTGAACAACTGGCGATAGATCGTGCCAAGACACTCTTCGGCGCAGATTACGCCAATGTACAGCCTCATTCCGGTTCCCAGGCAAATGCAGCCGTGTATCTGGCTCTGTGCAATCCGGGCGATACTGTGCTGGGTATGTCGCTAGCCGAAGGGGGGCACCTGACTCACGGTGCAAAACCGAATTTTTCCGGCAAACTGTATCACTCAGTGCAATACGGCCTGCACCCGTCCAGTGGCGAACTGGACTATGCACAGGTTGAAAAACTTGCACACACCCATCGGCCAAAGATGATCGTCGCCGGCTTCTCAGCCTATTCCCGGATTGTCGACTGGCAACGTTTTCGCACTATCGCAGATCAGGTTGGCGCCTATCTACTGGTCGATATGGCTCATATTGCTGGCCTGGTCGCTGCTGGTGTCTATCCAAGCCCAGTTGGTATTGCCGATGTCACCACAACTACCACACATAAAACATTACGTGGGCCACGCTCTGGTTTGATTCTGGCTCGCGCCAATCCTGAGATAGAAAAAAAACTGAACTCAGCCGTATTTCCTGGCTGCCAGGGCGGCCCGCTAATGCATGTGATTGCCGCCAAAGCGGTCGCATTTAAGGAAGCAATGGAACCTGAGTTTATTGAATATCAACAGCAAGTGGTATGCAATGCCCGTGCCATGGCACAGGTCCTTATGGATCGCGGCTATGATGTAATCTCACGTGGCACAGATAACCATCTGTTTCTGGTCAGCTTTGTACAGGCTGGCTTAACCGGTAAGGCGGTGGATGCCTGGCTGGGTTCTGCCAATATTACAGTGAATAAAAATGCCGTGCCGCAGGATCCACAATCCCCCTTTGTGACCTCGGGTATCCGTATCGGGACACCTGCAATCACCACACGTGGTCTGACCGAGACAGACAGCCGTCAGTTGGCCGGCTGGATGTGCGACATCATTGATAGCCAGGGTGATACTGATCAGATTAACTCTGTCAGGTCGCAGGTGGCTGAATTATGTGCACGCTATCCGGTGTACACACCTCGCTGACTATGCACGCCTTTTCAGCGGCAGACCGCCATTTCATGGCACATGCTCTGCAACTGGCTGCAAAGGGCCGTTATACCTCAGACCCGAACCCATGCGTTGGCGCCGTACTGGCCAAAAACCAGACCATCATTGGCACCGGCTACCACCGACGCGCTGGTGAACCTCACGCCGAATGTCATGCACTGGATGCAGCAGGTGCACAGGCACAGGGTGCTACCCTGTATGTCACGCTGGAGCCCTGTTGTCATCAGGGCCGTACGCCACCCTGCACCCAGGCATTGATTAGCGCTGGAGTACAACGTGTCGTGGCCGCGATGCAGGATCCCAACCCACAGGTTGCCGGGCAAGGAATCGCCGCATTACGCGCCGCCGGTATCTCAACTGAGGTCGGTTTACTGGAGACAGAAGCACGATCTCTGAACCCCGGTTTTATCCAGCGCATGACTCAAGGCAGGCCGCTGGTACGCCTGAAGCTCGCTATGAGCTTGGACGGACGTACCGCAATGGCTAGCGGCGAAAGCCAGTGGATTACCAGCCCGGAAGCCCGTGCTGATGTACAACGGCTGCGCGCTGTCAGCTCCGCCATCCTGACTGGTATCGGCACCATACTTGCCGACGACCCTGCCCTGACAGTACGTCCGGATAGATTGAACGGCATTCCGACAGATAGTCACCAACCTCTTCGCATTATCCTGGACAGCCAGTCCCGGATGCCACCACAAGCCAGGGTACTACGCGTACCCGGTCATACCCTGGTAGCCACCAGCTCCCACCCCCCCGACACACAGCGCCGTGCCCTGCAAACGGCTGGCGCAGAGATTATCTGTCTGCCCCTGTCTGAACACAGTCACCTCTCTCTCCCACATCTGATCACACACCTGTCTACACGTGAACTGAATACCATTCTGATTGAGTGCGGGCCAACCCTCGCTGGTAGCGTCCTGCAAGCTGGTATTGTGGACGAACTGATCGTGTATCTGGCACCTTGTCTGCTTGGTGATCAGGCCCGGGGTTTAGTCACTCTGCCAGGGCTACAACAACTCACCCAGCGTTTGACCTTGAAGCTGGTCAGCACGCAACAAATCGGCCCTGATCTGCGGCTGACCCTGCACCCTGAATCGACTAATCAAATTTAAATCGTGGGCAGGTTGTAAACCTAACCCACGACTGTAGTGGTCAAGTATTTTCGTACCACTTGAGGGGGTGAGAGCTGGTTTACG